>JAXFBD010000090.1:0-17943 GCA_034118545.1 Blautia sp. | reverse complement strand
TGCGCAAAATTACATTAACCAGTGAATCTACAAAGGATATCCTGGAAAATCTGTTAAAAAGAAGTCCCAATAATTACGGAAAATACGAAGCTGCAGTTACAGCAATTCTTGATAAAGTGAAAGCAGAGGGAGACAGCGCCCTTTTTGCCTATACGAAGGAATTTGACCATGTGGAGATTTCCAAAGAGAATATCCGTGTAACGGATGAGGAGATACAAGAAGCTTATGACAACGTTGATCCTTCTCTTATAGAGGTTATAAGAAAGGCTCTTGTGAATATCAGAAAATATCACGAAAAACAAAGACAGAACAGCTGGTTTACAAGCGAGGAAAAGGGAACCATGCTGGGTCAGAAGATCACTCCTCTGGACAGAGTGGGTGTGTATGTTCCCGGCGGTAAGGCTGTTTATCCCTCCTCTGTTCTGATGAATATTGTTCCTGCAAAGGTTGCGGGAGTGCCGCACATTGTTATGACCACTCCGCCGGGAAAGGACGGTAAGGTGAATCCGTCCACTCTGGTTGCTGCAAAAGAAGCCGGCGCAGATGAAATCTATAAGGTGGGAGGTGCACAGGCTGTTGCCGCCCTTGCATACGGAACAGAGAGCATAAAAAAGGTCGATAAAATTGTGGGACCGGGAAATATTTTTGTGGCTCTTGCAAAAAAGGCTGTTTACGGTCATGTGAGCATTGATTCCATTGCAGGGCCAAGTGAAATTCTGGTGCTTGCAGACGAGACTGCAAATCCCCGCTATGTTGCAGCGGATCTTCTTTCCCAGGCTGAGCATGATGAGCTGGCATCCGCTATTCTCATCACTACAAGTGAAAGCCTTGCGGACGCAGTGGATAAAGAGGTAAAGGCATTTACAGAGGTTCTGTCCAGAAAGACGATCATCGAAAAATCTCTGGAAAATTTCGGCTATATTTTAGTTGCTGAAAATATGGATGATGCCATCCATGCGGCCAATGAAATTGCCTCCGAACATATGGAAATCGTCACAAAGAACCCGTTTGAAGTGATGATGAAGGTAAAAAATGCAGGCGCGATTTTTATCGGTGAATACAGCTCTGAGCCTCTTGGGGATTATTTTGCAGGACCCAACCATGTGCTTCCCACAAACGGAACAGCGAAATTCTTCTCAGCCCTGTCTGTGGATGATTTTGTAAAAAAATCAAGTATTGTATATTATTCCAGAGAAGCGCTGAAAGAAATCCATAAAGACATTATTCAGTTTGCTACCTCCGAACAGCTTACCGCTCATGCCAATTCCATTGCGGTTCGTTTCGAGGATGAAGATTAAACAGGAGGCATTATGGCAAGAGAAGCAGCTGTTGAGCGAAATACAAAAGAAACACAGATCACATTAAAAATCAATCTTGACGGAAAGGGACAGGCGGATATCCAATCCGGAGTAGGCTTTTTTGATCATATGCTGGATGGCTTTGCACGCCATGGCTTTTTTGATCTTTCTGTTCAAGTAAAGGGCGATCTGCAGGTGGACGACCATCATACCATTGAGGATACGGGAATTGTGCTGGGAACAGCAATAAAAGAAGCACTGGGCGACAAAAAAGGCATCCGCCGCTTCGGAAGCTGTATTCTTCCAATGGATGAATCACTTGTTCTCTGTGCGGTAGACCTGTCCGGCCGTCCGTACTTTGGCTGGGATGCACAGTTTACTGCAGAAAAAGTGGGTGATATGGCTACGGAAATGGTACGTGAATTTTTTTATGCTGTCTCGTACAGCTGCGGCATGAACCTGCATATCAGAGTTTTAAGCGGAGGAAATAATCATCATGTTGCAGAAGCCATATTCAAGAGCTTTGCAAAGGCTCTGGATGAGGCAGTGACATATGATCCAAGAATTACAGATGTGCTCTCTACCAAGGGCAGTCTTGCATAAGGAGAGAAGAACTATGAATAAACGTATCATACCATGCCTGTATTTAAAAGACGGCAAGGCCGTTTCGAGTTTTGGCAGTGAAGAGCTTTTTGAAGGAGGAGATCCGGCAGCTCTTGCACGGTATTATGGTGACAGCGGGGCTGATGAGCTTCTTGTATTTGATTTTTCCACAGATGATGCATCTCATGAACAGTCACTGGCAGTTATCAAAAAAATATGCTCAACCTGTGAAATTCCCGTTATCGGATGCGGGAACATCAAACGGATGGAAGATGTTAAAAAACTGATATATGCAGGCTGTGCAAAAACGGTTCTGAATTTTTCCAAACCGGATATGCCCTCACTTCTGGAGGAAGTGTCAAAACGTTTCGGAAAAGAGAAAATGGCTGTGAGCATTTCAAAGGCGGAACAGTACACAGATAATAAAGAATGTATTGATTCTTTTGCGGATGAGATTTTGTCACTTGATGATACTGCGGATGTTCTCTGTGCCGAAGCGGATCTTCCGGTTCTTGTCTATATGGATGCATCTGCGAAAAAGGCCATGATGAAAGCCATTTCACCGGAGCAGGTCAGCGGAATCACAGGACCTTCTGTCAGTTTAAGGCAGTTTGATATTCCTGATTTTAAAGAAATCTGCAGAGAAAAACAGATTCCTGTTAAAATATATGAAAGCAGTATTTCCTGGAAGGAATTTAAATTAAACAGTGACAAAATGATTCCTGTTGTAGTTCAGGATTATAAAACAGATGAGGTTCTGATGGTGGCATATATGAATGAAGAGGCCTTTAATACCACCTTAAAAACCGGAAAAATGACATACTGGAGCAGAAGCAGGAATGAGCTCTGGACGAAAGGGCTTACGTCAGGCCATGTTCAGTATGTGAAATCCATGACTCTGGACTGTGACAATGATACCATTCTGGCAAAAGTAGACCAGATCGGAGCGGCTTGTCATACAGGAAACAGATCCTGCTTCTTTAAGCCGCTGATAAAAAAAGAATATGATGATACCAACCCACTGAAGGTATTTCAGGATGTGTATGATGTGATACTGGACCGTAAGGCACATCCAAAAGAAGGATCCTATACAAATTATCTTTTTGATAAAGGCATTGATAAAATCCTGAAAAAAGTGGGAGAAGAATGTACAGAAATTGTCATTGCAGCCAAAAATCCGGATAAAGAGGAAATCAAGTATGAAATTTCCGATTTCCTGTATCATGTGATGGTTTTAATGGCAGAAAAGGACGTTACCTGGGAAGAGATCACCCGGGAACTGGCCCGTCGGTAAAATGTGTTAAGAGGGAGCGCTTTTACATATAGACTTATCTTTTTGAATGCGGAGAAAAAGAAACTGCTGCATAAATCAAATGCGAAAATTTCGCAGACTGATTTAGCAGCAGTTCTTTTTATTTTCTGTACAGAATACGAATGGAATTGAGAACGCAGAGCATTGCCACACCTGTGTCTGCAAAAACTGCCAGCCACATGGATGCATAGCCGGTAAGTCCCAGAATCATAACAGCGGCCTTTATGATAAGGGCGAAAACCACATTCTGCCAGGAGATTTTTGCAGTACTTCTGGCAATAGAAATGGCCTGCACAATGGATTCCATGTTTGAATTCATAAATACCACATCTGCAGCCTCGATGGCCGCATCTGCTCCGCTTCCCATGGCTGCGCCTACGTCTGCGCCTGCAAGGACCGGGGCATCATTTATGCCATCCCCCACAAACATTACTTTTTCATGGATATTTCGGATCTTCTGAAGTTCGGTAAGCTTATCCTGGGGAAGAAGGCGGGAATGAACTTCATCAATTCCTGTCTGTGCAGCCACAGCTTCCGCACCTTCCCGGGAATCTCCGGTGAGCATAACTGTTGTGATTCCATGCCTTTTCAGTGAGGCGATGGAGTCGGCAGCGTCTTTTTTGATGGTATCCGAAATTACAATATGCCCCTGATATTGTCCATCAACTGCAATAAGGACTTCGCTTCCAAATCCTGTGTTTTTATATGCATTCAGATTGATATTGTTTTTTTCCATTAATTTGCGGTTGCCGCAGAGAACAGATTTTCCACCGATTACTGCCTGAATTCCAAAGCCGGCAATTTCTTCCATGGAAGAAGGCTTCTCGAGATAAAGTCCTCTTTCTCTTGCTGCAGTTACAATACTGTTTGCAATAGGATGGGTAGAAGACTGTTCACATCCTGCTGCAAGTGACAGGAGCTCGTTTTTGTTTAAGCTTCCCTCCTCTGAAATATCCTGGACAACAAAATTGCCCTCTGTGACGGTTCCTGTTTTATCCAGGATAACTACTTTGATATTTGCAAGCTGTTCGAGAACGACACCTCCCTTAAACAGGATTCCACGTCTGGATCCGGCACCGATTCCGGAAAAATATGCCAGGGGAACACTCAAAACAAGTGCACAAGGGCAGCTGATGACAAGGAAGGTAAGAGCTGTGTAGATCCAGTGGCTCCGGTTTCCGCTGATCAATGACGGAATCACTGCCGTACAAAGTGCGATAAGCACCACAACAGGAGTATATATTCTTGCAAACCGGGTGATAAAGCGGTCAATTTTTGGTTTGCTCGCGGCTGCATTTTCAACTGAATCCAGAATTCTTGAAACCATGGACTCTTCCAGCGGCTTTTCCACGCGGATCTTAATCTGGCCGGATGTGTTGACGCAGCCGGACATTACACTGTCACCGGATTTTACTGATACAGGAACAGGTTCACCTGTAAGTGCGGAAGTGTCCAGACGGCTTTCGCCTGATACGATCACACCGTCAAGAGGGATTCTGTCCCCGGGCCGCACAAGCAGAATATCACCAACGACGGCTTCTCCTGCGGGAATTTCAAGAACCTCATCACCGGAAATGAGATTTACCACTTCCGGTCTCAGATCTACTGCGTCCATGATCTGGCTTCGGCTTTTCTCAACAGCAACGTGTTCAAAAAATTCACCGATCCGGTAGAAGAGCATTACTCCCACCGCCTCAGGATAATCGCCAATGGCAAAAGCGCCAAGGGTTGCAATGCTCATGAGGAAATTCTCATCAAAAACATTTCCCTTTGCAATATTTTTCAGAGAGGTCAGAAGTATGGGGGCGCCAAGAATCAAATATGCAATAATATTCAGCGGCAGGGTTATCATAAGTCCGGCATTCTGGTGCTCAAGAATGATTCCGCATATAAAAAGAACTGCGCCCACAGTCAGTGTAAATATGGTTTTTGTATTTTCGTTCAGTCTGCCGGATTTCTTGATGGATGCAGCAGTATTTGTACCATTTGATTCACTGGATTTCCTGTCTGATGCAGATGGTCTGGGAACTACTTTAACTTCCGGCTCAATGGATGAACAGATTTCCTGATATTGCGGAAGAAGACTTTCCGGATCCTTTCCGCAGACACGAAGCTGCTTTGTGGCAAAAATAATTACTGCATCGGATACGCCATCCAGCTGGGAAATTTTCTTTTCCATTTTAGCAGCACAGTTTGCGCATCCCAGATTCTCCAGCATAAATACCCGTTGCTTTTCACCAGCAGCAGCCTTATGTGGATGGATCTCATGATCGTGGGGGATGTCATGCTCATGGCCGCATCCACAGTGTTCATCATGATGGTGATGGTGTTCGTGTTCATGCTCATGGCCGCATCCGCAATGCTCGTCATGGTGGTGTTCATGACCATGCTCATGGCCGCATCCGCAGTGCTCGTCATGGTGGTGTTCGTGTTTATGATCGCAGCCGCAGCTGCCTGATTTTTTTTCGTCGTTGTTCATTACCAGGCCCTCCCTATATTGTAGCAATATTTAAACATATGAACAAGTATTCATATGTATATGATAAAACGATTTAATGTATCTGTCAAGCTGAAAATAAAATATATGATAAATTTTGGGTTTTGTCGTTACTGTCAGATAAATTATCAGAAGAAAAACTGTTGACATTTATCTTTGTATTACCTACAATAAATATAATACAGCTTATAGAGGCTGCATATACAATTTCATAAGGAGGATGTATCTATGAAAAAAGGAACAAAGAAATTTGTCAGTGTAATACTGGCAGCAGTCATGATCGTTGCATCCCTTGCTTTTGGCGTAACAGCTTATGCAGGAGAGGTTGATCCTGACTTTAAGGTGGGTGTGATCCTTGTAGGTGATGAGACAGAAGGTTATTCAGCAGCTCATATGGCAGGCCTGAAGGAAGCAGCTAAGGAAATCGGCCTGGATGACAGCCAGATCATCTGGAAATATAAAGTTCCGGAAGATTCTACCTGCTATGATAATGCAGTAGATATGATCGGACAGGGCTGCCAGCTTATTATTTCCAACAGCTACGGACATCAGACATATATGGTTCAGGCTGCAATGGAATATCCGGACACCACATTTATCTCTATGACAGGTGATTTCGCTGCAATCAGCGGATGCGACAATTTCAAAAACGCATTCACAGATATTTACGAATCCCGTTATGTATCAGGTGTTGTTGCCGGCCTTAAATTAAAATCCCTTCTTGATGACGGAACTCTTTCCGCAGAGACACAGCCGGACAGCTTTGATGCAGACGGCAATGTGAAAATCGGCTATGTTGGTGCATTCAGCTACGCAGAGGTTGTTTCCGGATATACTGCATTTTACCTTGGTGTAAAGAGCATTGTTCCAAACACTGTAATGGAAGTTAAATACACCAATTCCTGGTTTGATATTGACAAAGAGGGTGCAGCAGCAGAGGCACTTATTGCTAACGGTGCAGTTATCATCGGACAGCATGCAGACTCCACCGGAGCTCCTGCCGCAACACAGAAGCTTCTTGATTCCGGTAAGATCTGCTATTCTGTAGGATACAATATCGATATGCTTGAGACAGCTCCTACAGCTGCTCTTACATCTGCTACAAATAACTGGGCTGTTTACTACAAATATGCAATTGAGACAGCTATGGCAGGTGAAACAATTGACACAGACTGGTCTGAAGGCTACAGCCAGAATGCTGTAGGTATCACTGAGCTTGGTGAATCCTGTGCAGAAGGAACTGCTGACTATGTAGCAGATATTGAAGCTCAGTTAAAAGACGGTTCTCTCCATGTATTTGATACATCCACATTTACAGTAGGCGGTGAAGAAGCTACATCCGCTCCATGTGATATGTCCTTTATGGATTACACAGCAGATCCTCCTACAGCAATTTACGAAGGCGAGACAGTTGAGGCAATTACTGACGGATACTTTGCAGAATCCACATTCAGAAGTGCTCCATACTTCCAGCTTCGCATTGACGGCATTACAGAAGATGCAGAGGCAGTTGAATAATCACATTGCTGAAAGCAGATATAATTTATGACTTAAAGGGAAGCATAAAATGCTTCCCTTTATTTATTGGTTTTGCTATAATGTAGTCTATACAAACAAAATAACAACATGGGAAGGGAGGCACAGCTTATGGAATATGCAGTTCAGTTAAAGCATGTAACCAAAACGTTTGGAAAAGTTGTTGCCAATAAGGATGTGTCGCTGGATATCCGTAAAGGAGAAATCCTTTCTCTCCTTGGGGAGAACGGAAGCGGCAAAACCACATTGATGAACATGATTGCAGGTATTTATTATCCTGATCAGGGAGAGATTTTCATAAACGGAAAGCTTGCGGAAATCCGTTCACCCAAGGATGCCTATGATCTGGGAATCGGTATGATCCATCAGCACTTTAAACTTATTGATGTTTTTACAGCCGCAGAGAATATTGCGCTTGGCCTTGACAAAAAAGAGCAGTTTGATCTTAAACAGATTCGCCAGAAAGCCCGCGAGATCTGTGACAGATATCATTTTGATCTGAACATCGATCAGAAGGTTTATGAGATGAGCGTATCTCAGAAGCAGACTCTTGAGATCGTCAAGGTGCTCTACCGTGGTGCAGACATCCTTATTCTTGATGAGCCTACGGCAGTACTTACACCTCAGGAGACAGAACGTCTTTTCCAGGTAATAAGGAATATGAAGGCAGATAACAAATCTGTGATCATTATCACGCACAAGCTTCACGAGGTTCTGGAGATTTCTGACAGAGTGGCCATACTCCGTAAAGGTGAATATGTGGGAATGGTAGATACAAAAGAAGCCACAGAGAGTTCTCTGACAGAGATGATGGTTGGTAAAAAGGTATCTTTGAATATTGAACGTTCGGAGCCTGTCAATCCTGTAAAACGTCTGTCTGTATCAAATCTGACAGTCTATAACAAAGAAAATATCAAAATTCTGGATAATGTAAGCTTTGATGCCTATGGCGGAGAGATTCTGGGAATTGCCGGTATTTCCGGAAACGGCCAGAAGGAGCTTCTGGAATCTATAGCCGGACTTCAGGTTACAGCAGAGGGAAGCAGTATTAAGTTCTTCGAAAAAGGCAGAGAAGATGCTCCTCTGGAGCTGATTGGCAAAACACCGAAAAAAATACGCGATGCAGGTGTACATCTGGCCTTTGTTCCGGAAGACCGTCTTGGAATGGGGCTAGTAGGTTCTATGGGTATGACAGGAAACATGCTTCTGAAAAGCTACGGAAACGGCCGTTCTGTCTTAACCGATATGAAAACACCTACGAAGCTTGCAGAAAAGGTAAAGGAAGAACTGGAGGTTGTTACTCCGAGTATTAATACTCCTGTTTCCCGTCTTTCCGGCGGTAACGTACAAAAGGTTCTGGTAGGCAGGGAAATCGCGGAAAAACCCACGGTTCTTATGACTGCCTATGCTGTACGCGGTCTTGATATCAATACATCCTATACAATTTATAATCTTCTTAATGAGGAGAAGAAGCAGGGTGCCGCAGTAATTTATGTAGGTGAAGATCTGGATGTTCTTATCGACCTCTGTGACAGAATCCTCGTACTGTGTGGCGGCAAAGCCAACGGTATTGTGGATGGACGTACAGTAACAAAGGAAGAAGTGGGTCTTCTCATGACGAATCTGAAGAAGGGCGGTGCCGGAAATGAGTAAAGAAAAGGCAAAGGCAAAAGAGCCTTTCGTGCGTATTGTTAAACGTGACGGTACCACGATGGGAAATAAGATTTTGGCGCGTGCAGTTTCCATTCTGCTGGCGCTTGTGGTGGATGCGGTCTTTATCTATTCCGTAACAGGGCTGAATCCACTGGCAGTATATGGAGTAATGTTTAACGGAACTTTTATGACGTCCGTGCGTTTTTCCTGGGCAATGCGCGATCTGGTAACACTCCTTTGTATCGGTATTGCACTGGCACCGGCATTTAAGATGCGTTTCTGGAATATCGGTGCAGAGGGCCAGGTTCTGATGGGCGGTCTTGCAACAGCCCTTGTAATGGTAAAATGCGGACAGAATCTTCCCACACCTGTACTGTTTCTTGTGATGTTTCTTACAAGCGTTGCAGCAGGTGCTGTATGGGGATTCATTCCGGCATTTTTCAAAGCCCACTGGAACACAAACGAAACACTTTTTACTCTGATGATGAACTATGTGGCAACAAGTATTGTGGCCTGTATGACAAATATCATGCGCGGAAAGGCCTCCAGTCTTGGCAAATTAAATATGTCCAACCAGGCAGGCTGGTTTCCTCAGTTCTTTGGACAGAGATATAACATCAATATTCTGATCGTTGTGATCCTGACTTTTGTAATGTTTTTCTATCTGAAATATTCCAAGCAGGGATACGAAATCGCAGTTGTTGGTGAATCTGAAAATACAGCCCGCTATGCAGGTATTAACGTAAAGCGTGTCACTATCCGTACCATGCTTATTTCAGGCGCTGTCTGCGGACTTGCAGGTTTCCTCATTGTTGCGGGAAGAGATCAGACGATTTCCACCGCGTCTGCAGGAGGACAGGGCTTTACGGCAATCATTGTTGCATGGCTTGCGAAATTTAACACCTTTTATATGGCACTGATTTCCTTCCTTCTTGTATTTCTTTCAAGAGGGGCTGCAGAAATAGCTTCTGCTTACAGCCTTAATGATTTTGCTGCAAGTATTATCGAGGGTATCATTCTCTTCTTTATTCTGGGCAGTGAATTCTTTATTAATTACAGAATGGTATTCCGCAGTGCCGGACATAAGGAGGTGCTTTAAATGAGTAATTTAATTGCATGGATCATCAGAGCGATCCCCTTCGGAACGATCATAATGTTTGGTTCTATGGGAGAGATCATTACAGAAAAATCGGGAAACTTAAATCTGGGCGTGCCCGGTATTATGTATCTTGGAGGATTTGCCGGATTTGCCAGCTCTTATTTCTATGAGAAGCTTTCCCCTGATCCAAACGGACTTGTCTGTATCATCATAGCATTGGCGGCAGCTATTATAGCTTCCATGGCAGGAGGGCTCATATTCAGCTTTCTTACAATTACATTGCGTGCAAACCAGAACGTAACCGGTCTTGCTCTGACAACCTTTGGAATGGGTGTGGCAAACTTTTTCGGTGTATTTATTCTTAATGGCTCCAGCTACAGTGCAGCACCTCTGGCATACGCATCCTTTACAAAAAAAATACCGGTACTTTCCAAAATGGGAGTAATCGGAAAGACTGTATTTGGATATGGATTTCTGGCATATGTGGCCATTATTCTGGCAATTCTTCTTCATTATATTCTGAACAGGACCCGTGTGGGGTTAAACCTGCGAGCTGTGGGAGAAAATCCGGGAACTGCTGATGCTGCCGGAATTAACGTAACAAAATACAAATATCTTGCAACATGTATCGGTGCCGGAATTTCCGGAATCGGCGGATTGTATTATGTACTTGACTACAATCAGGGAATCTGGGCCACCACCGGGCAGATTGAAGCACTTGGCTGGCTGGCTGTTGCTCTTGTAATCTTTACCACCTGGAAGCCTCTCAATGCAATCTGGGGAGCATATCTGTTCGGAATGCTTTACTGGCTGTATCAGTTCCTTCCAAGTATCCTTGGTATTAAAGTGGCAAGCTACGTTACAGACCTTGTACAGATGGTTCCTTACGTGGTAACCATTATCGTCCTTGTGGTAGTCAGCTTCCGCAAGAAAAAGGAAAACCAGCCTCCGGAAAGTCTGGGCTTATCCTATTTCCGTGAAGAAAGATAAAAAATATATTCTTTTCAAAACAAAAGAGCGCAAAACATAAATCGGTTATCCGGATTTTGTTTTGCGCTTTTTTTGTATGAAAAAATTCACTTTACGGATAAAAGTGGAACATTCACACTTGACAGTCCGGAAAAGATGCCTGCATATGCCATGCAGCCTGTTATTCCAGAAGGAAATCCAGTGCCCTGATGATTTTGATTCCATCCTGGGTCTGGGTAAAGCCACACTCCAGGGCGATCACAATTTTTTCGTAGCTGTCCCGGATTTTACGCAGGGGCGCAAGCTCCCGCTCCCTTGTTTCCGGAGCGTTCATCGACTCTGTAACCTGGATATATTTTTTCTCGTCTGCTTTGGTGGCAATAAAGTCAACTTCCTGGCTTCCTATTTTGCCAATGGCTACATCATAACCACGGCGCAGCAGTTCAAAGTAGATGATATTTTCCAGGATATGTCCGCTGTCACCGTCACGATACCCCAGCAGATAATTCCTCAGGCCGATGTCCACGATATAGTATTTCCCCAGCGTGCGCAGATACTCCCTGCCCTTAATGTCAAATCGTTTGATTTCATAGAAGATATATGCTTCTGTCAGAGCTTCGATATATGCCTGGATTGTCTGTACGGCCGGCCTTGTCTTTCTGGTCCCATTCTCCAAAAGTCCTTCATTGACCAGGGTGTTCCCTATGGAGGTGGCAGAAGTGTTGTTGCCGATATTGTCCGCCAAAAACAGGATAATCTTCCTAAGCAGCACCGGGTCTGTGATATTTCTCTGTCCCTTGCGTTTTTCCCGTTCCAGGATGTCATTGATGACGGCGGCGGAATACACACCATCCAAAGTGGCCGTCACCCGGTCAATTTCCAGGCCGACATCTGCCAGCATGGGCATGCCGCCAAACCGGGCATAGGCATCAAAAAGTTCTTTTATATCATACGTTTCACCTTCTGAATCCGTGACCCGCTTCCTGGTGCCGCCTGCAGGCGACTTCCGTTCCGTCAGGGTATAGCCATGGAATTCCAGGAATTCCTTAAAAGATAATGGCAGTACCTTGATCTCCACATAACGTCCGGACAGATAAGTGGAAAGCTCAGAAGAAAGCAGATAGGCATTGGAACCCGTGATATAGATATCGCAGTCAAAGTCGACCCGGAAAGAGTTGACGGCGTTTTCCCAGCCCCTCACCTTCTGTACCTCATCAAAAAAGAGGTATGTCCGTTTATTGGGGCAAATGCGCGCTTTGACATACTCGTAAAATCCTCTTGCATCCATATCCGGGATGCTCATCGACTCAAAGTTCATTTCGATAATCTGGCTGTCAGCTACTCCTGTGTCCCGCAGATGTCCTGCCATTAGCTTCATCAGGCTGGATTTCCCGCAGCGTCGTATGCCGGTCATGACCTTGATCATTTCGGTGTCTTGGAATGCGATGATCCGGTTCAGATAAAGGTCACGTTTCCGTAATATTGTTTTTTGCAAAATGAAAGCACCTCCTTTCGCTAAAAGCATATCACAAGATCAGAATAACATCAAGTTTATAGAATCAATATTATAAACTTTGTTTTTTGAGAAGTTTGTAACATGCTGTAAAAGTTTGTTGATATATGCAGGGATAAAGAATGGTACCTTTTTCTGATGGACGTTATTATTTATGGCTTGCGCCGGGATTAAACATAATGGATGCATATATAAGCGGGTAACTTAAATGTAATAATAAAAAGTTTAATTTTAATATTTGCCTTCATTAAAATATATGCTATACTCTACTTAAGAAATTTATTATAATTTGGGGGTAACTTATGGCCAGAAAAAAAGTAACCAAAACTGAAACTGTAAAAAAAGCTCCGGCGAAGAAAACAACAAAAAAAGCTCCGGTTAAAGTTATGAAAACAAAAGAACCGAAAACAACTCCGGCTGCTGAGGAGCCAAAGGCTGCTGAACCGAAGGCAGAGGAGCCTGCTGTAGAAGTGAAAGCTGCTGAACCGAAGGCTGAAGAGCCTGTTGAAGAAGTAAAAGCAGAAGAATCGGTTACGGAACCAGCACCTGAACCAGTCGCAGAAGAAAAGCAGGAAGTTTATACAACTCCGAGAAGAAGCATAGCTTTTATCGGTTCAGAATGTTATCCCTTTGTAAAGACAGGCGGTCTGGGTGATGTTATGTATGCGCTTCCCAAGGCGCTGGTGAAACAGAACTGTGATGTTAAGGTAATTCTTCCAAGATACAAATGCATTCCGTGGAAATATCAGGAGAAAATGATTTACCGTGGTTCTTTCCAGATGGATCTCTGTGCTGACGGAAAGTCCTATTATGTGGGAATCATGGAATATGTCTGGGATGGCGTAGTATACGATTTCATTGATAATGAAGAGTTTTTCAGTGACGGAAATCCGTATACCAACCTGATCGATGACATTCCCAAATACTGCTACTTTGCAAAAGCAGCACTGGCTGCCCTGAATTATATGGATTGGATTCCTGACATCATTCATTGCCATGACTGGCAGGCAGCGTTAGTTCCGGTATATTTAAGAACCATGTTCGAAAATACAAAACTGACAACTGCCAAGACCATTCTGACTATCCACAATTTACGGTTCCAGGGAATCTATAATATTCCGACGATCCGTTACTGGTCAGGACTGCCGGATTATGTATTTAATATGGGTGCATTAAAAGAAGGCTACAGAGATGCCAATATGTTAAAAGGTGGTCTGACCTACTGCAATGTTATTACTACCGTAAGCAATACATATGCAGGTGAGATCCAGACAGCATATTATGGCGAGAAGCTGGATGCACATATGAGACACCATTCCGGAAAACTTCGCGGTATTGTTAATGGTATCGATTACGATATCTGGAATACAGCTACAGATGAAAGATTGTTTGCAAATTATGATCTTTCCAATGTTCTGGATAAGAAAAAAGAGAATAAACGTAATCTACAGGAAGAGCTTGGGCTGGTTCAGGATGACCATAAGTTTGTTATCGGTCTGATCTCCAGACTGACAGATCAGAAGGGTCTTGATCTGGTAAATGCCATTCTTCCGCAGATCATGGACGAGCATACGCAGGTTGTTATTCTTGGTACCGGAGATGCTGTTTATGAGAATTCTTTCCGTTATTATGAAAATGCATACAAAGGCAATGTATGTTCCAATATCATGTATGATGAAACAAGAGCTCATAAAATCTATGCCGGTGCAGATGCACTTCTTGTTCCGTCCCAGTTTGAGCCATGCGGTCTGACACAGCTGATCGCAATGCATTATGGTACAGTGCCCATCGTTCGTGAGACAGGCGGTCTAAAGGATACAGTTGAACCGTATAATATGTATTATAACAGTGGAAACGGCTTCACCTTTGATCGTTACGATGCAGGTCTGCTCCTGGATGCCATTAACAGAGCAAAAACCTTATACTTCACAAATCGCTGGTGCTGGGATGAGATGGTTCAGCGGGATATGACTAAGAATCTGTCATGGGATAATTCCGCTAAACAGTATAAAGACCTTTATCTGGAACTTACCTGGTAAGATGTCTGAAATGGCTGTTGTTTTGAAACAGAAATAAAAATTTTCAGAAGAGGCTGCTGCAATGGAAAATATAATTTGCAGCAGTCTCTTTTATGTGCGATAATATATACAAAGAATTTTGGCATCAAGGAGGAACGAAACTATGGAACGTCATGCTTTTGCAATGAAAATCAAAGAAGGTCAGATGAATACATACAGAAAATGCCTGGGCGAAATCTGGCCGGAACTGACAGCATTTCTTGACAGAAATGAAATCAAAAATTTCAGTATCTGGAATGCGGCTGATCTGATTTTTGGATATTATGAAAATGTAGACGGCAAAAAGTTATCCGAAGAAGAACTGGCTGCCAGAGATGTGCTTGTTAAGAAAGTGGAAGATACCTTCGACTGGATTTCAACTCTGGGTGAGGACATGCGACTGATGTATCATAATTTTGGCGTCGTGAGAGAAAGCAAGGAACTGATCCGTCACAGAATGTTTATGACGAAGTTAAAACCGGGCTGCGAAGAGGAATATAAACGCAGACATGATGTGCTGGTTGAACAGCGGGGGGATATAATCGATCCGGGTCCGGACAGCAACTTCAGTATCTGGAGTGCCGGCGGATATATTTTCGGGTATAACGAAATCGATACCACCATGGAAGTGGAGGAAACGGAAGAAGACAGAAAAAACACTATTGAGTGGGAAACACGCCAGCTTGGCATCATGGACTGGATCACAAATGATGTGGACTGGATGACAGGAGAACATCATCCTTCTGTCAAACGCCTTGCATGGCATAATGCATGAATAAAGAAGCGCTTAGGAAGACAATCTGTGAGCTGACACCGGAGGAAATGCGCAAGAAGCAAAAGCTTACATGCGCCGTTTCAGACAAAGCTGCAGGAGCAATCACAAAAGAAACCTTTGTAATCGAAGCAGAACAGTTTATGTCTCCCCTTGATAAGCTGATCGTTTATAAACAGGATCGATATGAACTGGTGGGTGCTCATAAACATGATTATATTGAATTGTGCTACGTCTGGTCCGGAAAAAGTGTACAGGAAATCGACGGCAGACGGCTTACCATCTCTCAGGGAGATGTCTGTATTTTTGATACACAGGCAGTTCATTCTGTGGAGGTCTGCAAAGAAAAGGATATTCTCATTAATATATTGATGAAAAAAGAATTTTTCGATACAGCCTTTTTAAGCCGGATGACAAAGCAGGGAATCGTATCAAATTTTCTGGTGGAAGCAGTCACAAAAAGCCGACAGCGGAAGCATTATTTATATTTTCAGTCCCATAAGAATCCACGTATCTGTGAAATTATGGAAAACATTCTGCTGGAACAGTATAATCAGGATCTGGGAATGAACGAGGTTCTGGAAAGCTATGTGATCATTTTATTTACAGAGCTGCTCCGTACCTGGAGGGATGACTCAAAAGAGCGTGATTCTTTTTCCAATAATGTGCAGGTGTTGGAACTGCTGGCATATATAGAGGAAAATTACGAGAACTGTACCCTTCAGGAAATGGGAAAAAAATTCGGAATGCATGGCAACTATCTTACAGCTCTTCTGAAAGAAAAAACAGGGCACAGCTTTGTGGAGCACATTCAGGAGCAAAAACTGAAAAAAGCAAGAACGCTTCTGAAAAACACAGATATTTCCATTACAGAACTGATTCCCCTGTGTGGTTATAACAACATGAATTTCTTTTATAAGAAGTTCAAAGAAGCCGAGGGCTGTACACCGGCTGAATACAGAAAACGATATCGTGATCAGCCGAACCTTAAAAACAGTCAATAATATATTAAAAAGCGTTATTGTATAATAACGCTTTTTTTAGTATGCTGAAACAAGAGGATGGTTCATAAAACAGAATGGGTTGTTCAAAATCTACAGAAATCAAATCAGGAGGGTTTTAAAATGTTAAAAATCACAAAAATACTGATGGATTACGAAGTGTCTCAGGAAGGTATCACACATGTGCCGCAATTCGGGTGGATATTAGAATGTGACAAGAGAAATATCCTTCAGGAATCCTATGAACTGGAAATTGCCGATCACAGAGATTTCGCAGAGCCTGTTTATGCAAGCGGAAAAGTAATTTCTGATGCTTCCGCACAAGTTGCGCCGGAAGGTCTGACTCTGAAATCTCAGACCCGCTATTTTGTCCGTGTAAAGGTCACCGCAGCAGGAGAAGAGTCAGAATGGTGTGAAACCTCTTTTGTTACCGGCATTATGGATAATGCAGAATGGAAGGGAGATTTTATTTCCGCAGAGGAGGAATCTGACAAAGACGATTCCAAAGGAACCTATGTACGCAAAACCTTTTCACTGAACAAAAAAATAAAAGAAGCTTTTGTAAGTGTAACTGCGCTGGGGTTATATAATCTTTATATCAACGGAAAAAAGGTAGGGGAAGATGAACTGACTCCGGGCTGGACCTCCTATCTGAAACACTTATGTTATCAGACATATGATGTGACAGAGTATCTCAAAGACGGCGAAAATGCAATCGGAGCGATTCTCGGTGCCGGATGGTATAAAGGCAAAATGGGATTCCTTGGTGTACGCAACAACTACGGTACAAGAACTGCTCTTCTGGCCCAGATGGTGATCCGATATGAAGACGGAACAGAAGAAACGCTTATCACAGATGGATCATGGGTCGGTGCCGATTCCCCGATCGTATTTGCAGAAATCTACGATGGTGAAATTTACGATGCAAGAAAAGAAATCCCCGGCTGGTCCGAACCGGGAGCGGTAACAGGAGAGTGGAAACCGGTGGGCATCGTGGAATTTTCCAAAGACGTATTATACGGACAGGGCAGCGGAAAAACAGCCGAAATAGACGAGCTGAAAGCTGTGAGAATCTTTACCACACCACAGGGAGATCAGGTTATTGATTTTGGACAGAATCTGACCGGTCACATTCATGTAAGAGCACATGGTAAGCCGGGTGATGTAATCGAGCTGCATTGCTTTGAAGTTCTGGATGCAGACGGAAATGTTTATCTTGACAACCTTCGCGGTGCAAAAGAAGCAATGAAATATACTTTTGCAGAAGAAGGAGTAAAGGAATATACCACAACCTTCACCTTTATGGGATTCCAGTATGCAAAAATCGTTTCTTATCCGGGTAAGGCGACACCGGACAAATTTACAGCATATACGCTTCATACAAAAATGGGTACCACCGGAAAGCTGGAGTTTTCCAATCCGGATCTGAATCAGCTCGTTCACAATATCCGCTGGGGATTGAAAAGCAATTTTGTGGATGTGCCGACAGATTGTCCGCAGAGAAATGAGCGCCTGGGATGGACGGGAGATGCTCAGATATTCTGTCGTACTGCCTGCTTTCTGGAAAATACCTACAGTTTTTACAGAAAATGGCTTGTTGATGTGGAAGCGGATCAGTCTTCGGAGGGCGGTG
>JAXFBD010000089.1:0-2365 GCA_034118545.1 Blautia sp. | reverse complement strand
ACAATGCCATAGCATATAAATCTACTCTACCTGTTGTAACATCCTCACTCGCAAACATTTCTGTTATGCGCGTAATAATATACTGCGCTTGAGGAACAATTTTTAAAATAAGATATAGAAGTGCAACACCGATGATAATAAATTTTAGTGAACTGGTTATTTTTCTTAAAAATCCAGGTTGAATAATAATATATGCAACAAATAAGGAACTCAAAAAAAATAGTAAATGACCTCTTTTTCCTATGGTCAGCAGTGTTGCTAGAAAAATAATCGAAAGAATGATGTACTTTTTACATATTTTTTTATCTTTATTTATGATTTGTACATATAATTTAGCCGCCACTACAAGCGCTCCGTTCAAAACATAGAACGCATTTGGTGAATAGTGGTATGCCAGCCCGGATAATCTTCCATAGTTTGTTTGTTGCATTACAATTTCATCCTGAACCACTTTAGGAAAAATACTCAGTATCGTACTAGAATATATATTTGGCAACAGTAATTGAAGCCATGTTGCAAATACAGATAGTAATGCGAATAAAACAATCGCCCTCATTATAATTGGAATAATTTCAATTTTCCGTCTCAGATAGAATGATACTACATAACCAGAAAACACAATAATCGCATATGTCAAATCATATTTAGTTCCGTTTCTCCAAAATAAATAAAAGCAACATGTAAAAATCAAAAATAAATCCTGCCAATAGAATTTTAACCTTTTTTTTAATATAGTAAATAATGCTAAAAAAGATGTAACAAGTAAAATTAGCATCAGTATTTTGCTATTAATAAATATTTTAGACCAAAAGCCTTTTGTGAAACTCAATAGTAATAAAGGCAACACCAAAAAAAAGCTATATGTCATTCGCTTAGATATCTTCATTTTATCACCTTCTAAATCTTGACCAATATAGTGCAAACAATGGTTCTACAAACCAGACTGCCAGCAATTGCATTTTCAATTTGCCATTACATTCTTTATTTATGAGAATTGGTGATGTGTTCCTTATGCGACGAACGATTTCTGCTCTATATGGAAGTTTCAAGTTCCCTTCATCATATAAATCTAACAACATATAAAACTCTGTCTTAACTTTTTCAATTAAAGCCGTATTATATAGATCTGGATAAGTATCAATTGTTCTCTCAAATATTCTATCGGCGAAAAATAAAGCATCCATTTTCTTTCTAGAAAATAGATTATGAGTAAAAGAATTCTCATTCTGATGATAAATATAAAAACAATCGTGCATTAATAATATATTTTCACTATTCATAAGTGCTTCAAAAACAAAGAATCTATCCTCATTATTATGACGTCCTTCAACAAAGCGAATATTCTTTAGCATGAAATGTTTGAATAATTTTGTGCACGCTGACATTCCTATTTTTTTGTTTGTTACTAGTAGTTCTATTGCCTCTCTTCTACTTATTAGTTCATCGTTTCCTGAATAGCATATTTTTTCATAATTTCCATTTTTTTCAATATGACCACAGGAAACTATGTCGATGTCTTTTGAAACTGCTTCACTATACATTTTCTCAAACATATAGAAATCCTGCTCATCATCAGAATCTACAAATCCTATGTATTCACCTTTAGCATGTTCTAATCCAACATTTCTAGCTGAAGAAGCACCACCATTTTGTTTTGTAAAAATGACAATTCTATTATCGTTTCTATAAGCATTTTCCAAAATATTTAATGAACCATCTGTTGATCCATCATCAACAAAAATAAATTCCATCTCTTTCAAGGATTGTTTACACAGAGAATCAATGGTTCTTTTTAAGTATTTCTCTGCATTATAAACAGGAATAATTACACTCACTTTTATTGTTCCCATGTATCCACCTCCGACAAAACTTAATTTAAATGGTCAATATATTTAGCGATTTCAGCTTCATTACCCGTTGCAGTTATACTAAGATTTTTTGAGTAAATTTTTCGAAGTTCCGGATTGTTATATAATTTAATTATTCCTTCACAAATATCATCCGGATTTATTTCAACAATTGTACCATTCTCTCCATTTGTAATTGAAGATGTCACAGTTGTATAATTTGTAACCACTATAGGCTTATTTAAAATCATCGCCTCATCCAATACTATTGATTTTCCTTCAAATCTTGAAGTCTGAACAAAAACATCACAATTCTTGATATAATAATACGGATTCTTTTTTGCACCTAAGAAAACAACTTCCTCAATTAAGTTGTATTCCTTACGCATTTCTAATAACATATTAAGATCGGAACCTTCTCCGATTATGTACCATACAAATTTGAAGTTTTTTTCCTTCATGTTTTTTGCTGCTTTTAAAGCAATATCAAAACCCTTTTGCTCCGATAATCTTCCGAT
>JAXFBD010000088.1:0-11675 GCA_034118545.1 Blautia sp. | reverse complement strand
CTGATGTACACAGCCGGAACAGTGGCACAGGTTCCTGATAATCTGATGGGTTCCGGCCGGACACTGGCACTTCATATGTATGTGCTGTCCAGTGAAGGACTTCATATGAATCAGGCATCGGCAACAGCAGTTGTGATTCTTGTATTTGTATTACTGATCAATGCTGCGTCCGGATTTGTGGCAAAACGAATTGCGAAAGGATAGGAAAGATGAGCGGAACAACAAAGATTTTAGTGGAAAACATGGATCTTCATTATGGAAATTTTCATGCACTGAAGAATATAAATATGAAGATTCCCGAAAAAGAAATCACTGCTTTTATCGGGCCCAGCGGATGTGGAAAATCCACTCTTCTCAAATCCCTGAACAGGATGAATGATCTGGTTGAGGGATGTGTGATCACCGGTAAGGTACAGCTGGACGGAGAGGATATTTACGGAAATATGGACGTAAATCTTCTGCGTAAAAGAGTGGGTATGGTATTTCAGAAACCAAATCCCTTCCCGATGAGTATTTACGATAATATAGCCTACGGACCGAGAACTCACGGCATTCGTTCCAGGGCAAAGCTGGATGAGATCGTGGAAAAATCCCTGAGAGATGCGGCCATATGGGATGAGGTAAAGGACCGCCTGAAAAAAAGTGCACTGGGAATGTCCGGCGGACAGCAGCAGCGTCTTTGTATAGCAAGAGCGCTGGCAGTGCAGCCGGAGGTTCTTCTGATGGATGAGCCCACATCTGCACTGGATCCCATTTCCACCTCCAAAATCGAGGAACTGGCTATGGAGTTAAAGAAGGATTATACCATTGTCATGGTAACGCACAATATGCAGCAGGCAACCCGTATTTCTGACAAAACAGCATTTTTCCTTTTGGGAGAGGTTGTGGAATTTGACAGTACGGATAAGCTCTTTTCCATGCCTTCTGATAAGCGTACGGAAGATTATATTACAGGGAGGTTCGGTTAATATGGCAACACGTTTTGAACGTCAGCTTGAAGAGCTGCATATCCAGTTAATAACCATGGGAAGTCTCTGTGAAAAAGTAATTTCTCTTTCTGCGCAGGCAATTCAGGGCGGTGAGAGAGATGTCATCCGGGACACCTTTGAGACAGATCAGAAAATCGATTCCAAAGAAAGAGAGATTGAGGGACTCTGTATGCGTCTGCTCCTTCATCAGCAGCCGGTGGCAGGAGATCTTCGGGAGATTTCCGCAGCGTTGAAAATGGTTTCCGATATGGAAAGAATCGGTGACCAGGCGGCAGATATTGCTGATCTTTCACAGTTTATTGACAAATCTGCTGTGGGAGAACCTATTAATATAGGAAAGATGGCAGAAAAAACAGTAACTATGGTAACGGAAAGCGTGGATGCATTCGTGAAGAACGATCTGGAGCTTTGCCGTAAGGTGATCAATGATGATGATTGTGTAGATGATGCCTTTAATGAGATTAAGGAGCATCTTGCGGAGGAAATCATAAGCAAAAAAATCGATGCCAAAACAGGCCTGGATATTTTAATGGCTGCAAAGTATTTTGAGCGTATTGGCGATCATGCGGTAAACATTGCCGAGTGGGTAGAGTATTCCATTACCGGATGCCACAGAAGTAATGAGCATCAGATTTCTCTGGGAGTGTAGGGCATATGACAAAAAAGATTTTTAAGTCCATTATGCTGGTTTCGGCGTTGGCAACAGCGCTGGGACTGGCTTTTGTAATGGCGATTTTATATCAGTATTTCGGTAAACAGATTGAATCAGAGCTTCGGAAGGAGGCTGTTTTTCTGTCATATGGAGTGGAGAAAAACGGCGTGGAATATCTGGAAAGCATATCGGATAATTCTTCAAGAATTACTTATATTGCTGAGGATGGAGTGGTACTTTACGACAGTGAGGCAGATGCCGGTTCCATGGAAAATCATGCCCATCGGGAAGAGGTGCAGGAGGCTTTTGCGCAGGGAAGCGGACAATCACAGCGTTATTCCAGGACGCTTTCAGAGAAGACCATTTACTATGCCATGCGCTTAAATGACGGGAAGGTTCTGCGTGTTTCCAATACCCAGTCCTCTGTACTTTCTCTTTTGAAGGAAATGGTACTTCCCGTTTTCTGGATTCTTTTGCTCATCATTGTTTTATCAGGAATTTTTGCATCCAGGGTTTCAAAAAGAATCGTGGAGCCGATCAATACCCTGGATCTGGAGCATCCGGAGGAAAATCAGTCTTATGAAGAGGTGGAGCCTCTGCTCAGCCGTATTTATAAACAGAAAAGAGAGATCACAAATCAGCTGGAGCTGGCTCGTCAGCAGCAGGAGGAATTTGCGATCATTACGGAAAACATGCAGGAGGGCCTTCTTCTTATTGACAGGTATACAATAATCTTGTCCGGGAATGCCAGTGTGTGGAGACTGTTTAAGGTGAAAGCGCCAAAAACAGGAGAGAGCGTTTTTTCTCTGAACCGGAGTGAAGATTTCCGGAATGTGGTTTCTGATGCTGTGCAGGGATGCCACAGAGATGAGATACTGAAGCTGGAAGGCTGCAATATTCAGATTATTGCCAATCCTGTAATACGTGACGGCGTGACAGAAGGTGCGGTGATTCTTCTGGTGAATGTAACAGAAAAAACGGAGCGGGAAAATCTGCGAAGAGAATTTTCGGCAAATGTTTCTCATGAACTGAAAACCCCCCTTACGTCTATTTTCGGTTTCGCAGAAATCATTCAGGACGGTTTTGTAAAAGAAGAAGATGTAAAAGTCTTTGCCGGCAGAATCTACAAGGAGGCACAGCGGCTGATCCAGCTGGTTGATGATGTAATGCGTATTTCAAGGCTGGATGAAAACAATGCCCCCTGTGAATGGGAAACGGTGGATATGTATCAGGCTGTAAAAGAGGTTTTTGAACAGCTCAGTAAGAATGCCGAGGCCAGGGATATCCATCTGTATATGGAAGGCGACAGGCCGAAGCTGGAGACGGTGAAGCAGATACTGACGGAGATTCTGTTTAATCTCTGTGACAATGCCATCAAATATAATAAGCCTCATGGTGATGTCTGCTTCCGCATGGAGGAAACGAAGGAATACGTAAAAATCCTGGTCAGGGACACCGGAATAGGTATCCCCAGGGAAGACCAGGAAAGAGTTTTTGAGCGTTTTTACCGGGTGGATAAGAGCCATTCCAAAGATATTGGAGGCACCGGTCTGGGGCTTTCCATTGTAAAGCATGGCGTGCAGTTTCTTGGCGGACAGGTGGAGCTGCAGAGCGAACCGGGAAGAGGAACAGAGATTATCGTTACTTTTCCGAAATGCTGAGATTTTTGACAGCAGCCTGAAGCAAAGCTTCCTTCTCATTTTCCAGTTCACCGGATATGACCTGATCCAGAAGACTGTTAAGCTGGGTCCCAAGAAAAACGCCCGGTTTGTAACCGATTTCGATAAGGTCCTTTCCGGTAACTGCCAGGTCTTTGATGGAAAAACACTGATTTTCTTCCAGTACGTGATTAAGGACAGCCTCTGTCTGATCGAAGGTGGAAAGACCTTCTTCTATATATTGGGGTGCATGAGCCATTCTGTCGGCACGTTTGACCGCCAGCAGCCGGCGGAACTGCTCCTCCCCGATTTTGTTCAGCCATTTCTTAACAGATTGTTCTGTGGGCTGAATGTGTGTGTCATGGTAAAGAATCAGTTCTTTGGCATTGTCACGTGTATATCTGTCAAATTTCATCCGGCGCATGATGGCATCTGCCATTTCTGCGCTTTTTTTGTCGTGTCCTTTAAAATGACCAACACCCTTTGCGTCTTCAAAATAGCAGGCAGGCTTTCCGATATCATGAAAAAGTATGGCCCAGCGGACAACCAGATCCTGAGATGTATGTTCCAGAGCTTTCAGCGTATGTGTCCATACATCGTATATGTGATAGGGACTGTTCTGCTGAAAATCAAAGCATGCTTCAAGCTCTGGAATGATTTGCGCAGCCACGTCCCGGTAGCTGGAAAAAAGAAAAGCAGGGTGACTGCTGGCCAGTGCTTTTTCCAGCTCTGCGTGGATTCGTTCCTGAGCAATGTTGTCCAGAAGCCGGCGGTTGCGGTGTACGCTGTCACTGGTTTCTTTTTCAATGGAAAAACCCAGCTGGGCGGAAAAGCGCAGTGCACGAAGAATACGCAGTCCATCTTCATTAAAACGTTCATCTGCATTTCCCACACAGCGGATCACCTGATCTGTCAGGTCCTGCTGTCCGCGGTAAGGGTCTGCCAGACCGCGGGTGTCACTGTATGCCATGGCATTGATGGTAAAATCCCGCCGCTGCAGATCCTCCTCCAGACTGGTGGTGAAAGAAACGCTGTCCGGGCGGCGGTTATCAGAATAGGTCCCGTCAATACGATAGGTGGTGATTTCGTAAGGGACATGATGAAAGGCGATGGTTACGGTACCATGCTGCAGTCCTGTGGGGATAATGTCCTTTTGGGGAAAAGCGGCGATGATCTGTTCGGGAGTTGCCGAAGTGCAGATATCCCAGTCATGGGGCACCCGGCCCAGCAGGCTGTCGCGTACACAGCCACCAACGGTATATGCTTCAAATCCACAGCTTTCCAGTGTGTGGAGGATGTATTCGGCGGGTTTTGGAATTTTGATGTTCATAAAAAACCTCCATTTCTTGAAAAGGCAGTGATGCCATTTTTTATATGCAGTATATCATAAGAAATAATTTTGGACAATGCCATGAAAGGATACTGGAGTTGGTGAAGACCCCGCATTTGGTAGTTGTGGTACCCGGTGCGGGGATTTTTTTGCCATCATTTATGATACAAACGAATTTACACACAGCTTTAAGTTCGGGCAGCAGGAAATTGGACATGTTCAAGAAATTTTTCATCAAAAGACCCAGAAAACAAGAGCAAGAGGTTTCAATTTGGACATTATGGCAAAGCAGGACAGGAAAAAGGTCCGGAAGCAAGCGCAAATCGAAGAAAAATGGACATATCCAAGGAAAAACCAGCCAGAAGACCCAGAAAACAAGAGCAGGAGGTTTCAATTTGGATATTATGGCAAAGCAGGACAGGAAAAAAGTCCGGAAATTCCTGAGGGTATTCCTTAAATCATAGAGCATTGTGTTCTGAGAGAGAATGTAGTAAAATAAATATAAGCCTGGGAAAAATGAAAAAATGAACTTGTATCCAGTTATTCAATATGATACACTGAACCTACATTTCGGGAAGTTCTATTATATCTGGCCATTCGGCAAAGGAATCCCTGAGATCAGAAAATCATATAGAAAGAGCAGGTGATGTTTTGGGTGTAAAAGACTAGGCCTTGTTGGAGTATCTGAAAGATGCGGGACGTTTTGCAGATCTGGTGAACGGAACCATGTTTTGTGGAAGGCAGATTGTGGAGCCACGGTATCTGACGAAGATTCAACGGAAAAAACGGTTGCTTCTGCAGAATATTTTCGGGAAGGAGGCATTCTTTTCTGGAAAGGGAGAGAGATATCCTGATGCTATATGAAAAGAAGGGAGAAAAGCCGGAGTATCGTGTACATATAGCGGATATCCATGAACAGGATCCGGAAGCATTCCGTACGGAATGGAAAGATATCTTCCGTCTGATGAAGCACAGCCGAAAAAAAGAAGAACTGAAAAAGTATATAGAAGAACATATGGAGGAAATCCGAAAGCTGAGTATAGACACCAGAGTATTTCTGTCTATACTTTTGGATCAGTATTCAATATTGGAAGATGGAAAAGTGGAGGTAAAAGAAATGTGTCAGGCATGGGACGGAGCAATGAGGATGTACTATGATGAAGGTATGAGCCAGGGAATCAGCCAGGGAATCAGTCAGGGAATTCAGACAAATCGACAGGAAATCATCCGGCGGATCGCAGAGGCGCGCTGATGAAAGCTCCTTCGGAGCGCGCGCCTCGCGTAAGTATGCCGGTAGTGCACCTGGAAACAGACCTGTCCGCAAAAATAAACTTTTATTCGGAAAAAAATCTTTTATTCAGAAAAATACTCTCTTAAAAGCCATGCCGGAGTACAGCTCCATGCGTGGCAGAAGCTGTTAACCTGCATATTTCCATATGGAGATGCAAGAGGATCTTCCGGGTCAAATGCCTCCCAGAAAGTATCTGCGCCAAGGTCGATCATAGCTCCCCAGTAGGATCTCATAAGCTCAAGGGCTTTTTCCTTTTCTCCTACGTGAAGAAGTGCTTCGATCACATGATGATAAGCATAGGGCGTAAGAACTCCCATAGCTGGTTTCACGTCCAGCAGGTGCAGCATAAGCTCTCTGCTTTTTTCTTTATCAAAAACGTCCGCAAGAACCATCCAGGCCTGGCTGGACCAGGATACCTGACGGGAAGCTCCGCTTACGAAAAAGCCCTGTTTTTCATCCCAGAAGCAGTTTACTGCCTTTTCCATGGCATCCTCATAAAGAGCGTGAATCTTTTCTTTTTCGCATGAAGTCCCTGCCAGCTCTGCAAGAAATTCGCCCTGTCTTAAGCAGTAAATCCATACACCCTGGGCTGCTGCCTGCCGGTCCAGACCTTCTTTCCAGTCAATAAATGCTGTCAGTGGATTTTCGTTTTTCAGAATTCCGTTTTCCATATCATCCAGTGCCAGTTCTATCTGACGGTATGCTGCAGGCCAGAGCTCTTTTACAGTTTCCAGATCCTGTGTTTCTTTATAATAGTCATAAAGAACAGAAATAAAGAACAGGGAGTAATCCCACAAAAAGGTATCATCCACCTGCATCACAGGCTCTGTGAAAAGGCAGGCGCCGATCTTTCCATCCTCCCGTGTAAGCCCTGCAAAAAGATACATACAGCGTTTTACCAGATCATAATTACGGAAAGTTGCATAGTTTGTCTTTGCCTGAAGGCGGAGGTCTCCGATCCAGAGACGTCGGTCACGCTTGGGTCCGTCCTCGAATACGTGCTGCATACAATCCTGCAGTGTTTTCAGGCTTGCGCGATCGATTTTCTGCAGATCCTCCGGCAGATTGGAAAGTGGCTTCACATCCTCCAGAGAAACTGCAGATACTGCTTTTCCCTCCACCTGTTCCACAACGACCTGGAATTTCGGAGAAGTATCAATTGCCAGAATTTCAAGATAACGAAAGGCATAACGTCTTGGCATTTTCAGTTCACAGGGAAGTACATCGATATGCACAAATTCCTCCTGTATCCAGCCCTTGCTGATCCAGCCTTCATATGTGTTGGAATCATCCAGTATCTCCTGTGGGATTTCCGCAAATTTCAGTCTGAGGAAGGCAGGTGCATCCTGAGGACTTCCTGCAGATGCAAGCTTCAGTGTCACATATCCCACATGATGGTCACCAAAATCAAGACAGATACTGTCACCTTTTCTCAGAAGCTTACTGCTCATACTGGCAATATCTTCTTTTTCACTTACCACGGCATTACCTGTTTCATCCTTTGCGATTTTTACAAGGGAAACAGGTGTGATCCTTTTCTCCTTTAAGGTCACATCGCAGTCCTGTGCTTTTCTTACAAACTCCTCTACAGTTTTCCTTTTCATATCAGGAATGATACTTACCAATGTCTCTCCCATATATTTAATCCTCCTTGTGAAGTGCTTCTCCGTTTGTGCCGATCACATCCTTGTACCAGTAAATGGATTTCTTTTTATAACGGTTTAAGGTACCTGTTGTTAGTAAAATAATTATATTGCAATTGTTTAAATTCTGCAATAACTGGTCATTCCTAAACGGGAACGTGCTTGCTTTACTGACATTTTCAAGATCATCTTGGGATTTATAAGGAATGGGATTTTAGTGATACTTTTGTTCATGAAGTGTCAATTTTTGCGTGATTCAGAGAAAGACGCAGTTAAGTGTGCGAAGTCATTGGAATGATTTTGTGGAAAATTATTGGGAAGATTCAAAAGGAAACTGCTCAGGCGAGCTTACGCGAGTAGGTTGGACCTGTGCGAAGGAAATCTTCCATAAAATGTCCAAAAGGAAGCCGCTCAAGCCAGAAGTTGGACATTTGCACATGCGAACCGCTAGAAAATGTCCAAAACAAGCCTGCTCAAGCCAGAAGTTGGACATTTGAGCATGCGAACCGCCATAAAATGTCCAGAAGGAAGTAGTTCAGGCGGGTAGGTTGGACATTTGCGCATGCGAACCGCCATAAAATGTCCAGAAGGAAGCCGCTCAAGCCAGAAGTTGGACATTTGCGCATGCGAACCGCTAGAAAATGTCCAGAAGCCCCGCAGGCAAGCAAGCAAACTGGATCTGCCGCCAGGAAATCCACCATAAAATGTCCAAAACAAGCCTACTCAAACCTTCCCAATCCAGCAGTCCGGACTCTACGCATACAAATCACCAAAAAAATCCCAAAAAATATGGTGTCTAACCAAATTATGTATTTACAAAGGCAAAATTGAGTGCTAACATTTGACTATAATCTCCAAGAAAAATGGCATAAAATTAATCGATAAGAGAGAAAGGAAGTGTACTTATGGCAAATAAAGGATTACAGCAAAGAGGGATTGTGCGTAGAAACAAAATGCTGCATGCGTCCATTAAGTTGTTTCTGAAGAACGGCTATGAAAAAACGACCACGGCATCTATTGCAAAAGAGGCAGGGATGTCAGCCTCGTCGTTTTTTGCAGCATTTGAGAGTAAGGAGGAACTTCTGCTGACCCTGGAAAAGATCATGTTCAGCAAACAGTTTGAGAGCGCTGGTCAGTTCGGCAAAGTATCAGATGATCCGGTCCTTCTTTATTCTATAGAAACTTGTCTGCAGATCTACATCACAGAACTATCGGAGCCTCTTAGGGAACTTTATGTGATGTCCTACTCACTGCCCACCACATCGGAGTATATTTATGGCAGCATGGCGGGACGGCTGCAGAAGATTTTTTCGAAATACATGCCTGACGCGGAAGAGAAAGATTTTTACGAGATGGATATTGCGTCTGCCGGAATTATGAGGGCATATATGGCAAAGCCCTGCGATTTGTATTTTACAATAAAAAACAAGATTATGCGATTCCTTCAGAGCAGCTTAACGCTTTATTCCGTTCCGAAGGAAGTGCAGGCACAGATCATGGATTCTGTTTTTAAAATGGATCTCCGATCCTGTGCAGAGCAGATGATCCAGAAAATGGCTGAGATAGCAGAGAATGATATTTTGCTGGCCGATGATGAATAAAAAAATGTTGAAAGGAGTTCAATTTATGAAAAAGTGGTTATCTTATTTAATCACGCTGTGCCTGGTGTTGAATCTGACCACAGGCTTCACAGTCACAGCAGGAGCGGAAGGCGTGGAGGCCTTCACAGATGACGCAGCCGTATATGATGAGGAAGATGTATACGGGGAAAATGACGTATACGATGAGGAGCCCGTCGAAATATTTGAGGGTGATGCAGAGGACGATACCACCACCGTAAGTGATCCGGCAAAGCCGGATATCTTTACAGGTGATGAATCGTCCGAAGAAGTGGAAGAGGATGACACAGACATCACCGGATTGTTTGAAGACGGTGCGGAAAACGATATGTTTGCCGTCAGCGGTGAGCCGGAAGAGATAAAGACACCATTGACCTTTACTGCCCGGGAAGAGGGTTCTGAGGTGAGCTTTAAATGGTATGCTGGTGGTAATGTGCAGTATAGTACGGACGGAGGCACCTACTGGATTAACTATACTATGGGTGAAGCTGTTAAGCTTGCAAATATCGGTGATACTGTCAGCTTCAGGGGAAACGGTGTCAGGACCACTTCTATGCACCATTTTTCCATTACGGGAAAAGTAGCTGCATCAGGGGATGTTACCAGCCTTACCAATGGTGAGGGTGGCGATGCAAGTTTAAGCACGGAGTGCTACAAATATATGTTCTCGGATTGTAGCGGCTTAACAGAAGCACCGAAATTGCCGGCCACAACTCTGGCAGAGATGTGCTACTATGATATGTTCTCAGGCTGTAGCGGCTTAACAGAAGCACCGGAATTGCCGGCCACAACTCTGGCAGAACGTTGCTACCTATATATGTTCTCAGGCTGTAGCGGCTTAACAGAAGCGCCGAAATTGCCAGCCACAACTCTGGCAGCGTCTTGCTACATATATATGTTCTCAGGCTGTACCGGCTTGACAGAAGCACCTGAATTGCCGGCCACAACTCTGGCATCGGGGTGCTACTTAAGAATGTTCGAAAACTGCAGCGGGTTGAAGGAAGCACCGGAATTGCCAGCCACAACTCTGGCAGCGGGGTGCTACTATGATATGTTCTCAGGCTGTACCGGCTTGACAGAAGCACCGAAATTGCCAGCCACAACTCTGGCAGAGGATTGCTACTATAGAATGTTCTCAGGCTGCAGCGGATTAACAGAAGCGCCTGAATTGCCGGCCACAACTCTGGCATCGTATTGCTACTCTAGAATGTTCTATGACTGCAGCGGGTTGAAGAAAGTGCCGGAATTGCCGGCCACAACTCTGGCATCCGGTTGCTACTCTTATATGTTCCTAGGCTGCAGCGGATTAACAGAAATGCCGGAATTGCCGGCCACAACTCTGGCAGAGAGTTGCTACTATAGAATGTTCGATGACTGTACCGGGTTGAAGGAAGCGCCTAAATTGCCGGCCACAACTCTGGCGGTGGGGTGCTACGAATATATGTTCTTAGGCTGCAGTGGGTTGAAGGAAGCACCGGAATTGCCGGCCACAACTCTGGCATCGGGGTGCTACCATGGAATGTTCTCAGGCTGTACCGGTCTTGAAATAGTAGAGGAAAAAGATATCGTACACTCTATTCCATGGAAGATTCCGGAAAATGTAACAGGATTAGGTACAAGATGGATTGATGGGATATTTGAGGGCTGCACAAATATAGACCTTGACGGTGCAGGTTCAAAGGTACCTGTAAAAGGTGTGACCTATTATCAGAAGAATCCAAATGCGCATGCCGATATTGATGCTGTCAATGATGTGACAGATAAGATCAATGCCATCGGAACAGTAACCTATACCCCTGAATGCAAAACAAGAATCGATGCGGCGAGAAACGCATACGATGCGCTGACGGAAGACCAGAGGGAATGGATCGAGGAAGACCTTCTGAAAATACTGACAGATGCAGAAGCCCGTTATGACCAGCTGAAGGCGGAAGCGGAGAAAGAGGCGGCGGATATTGCTGCAGCCCAGGCAGTGGTAGATAAGATCAATGCCATCGGAACAGTGACCTATACCAATGCATGCAAAACAAGGATCGATGCGGCACGAACCGCATACGATGCACTGACATCAGATCAGAAGACCCGTATCACAGCACGGCAGCTGAAGATACTGACAGATGCAGAGGCCCGTTATGAAAAGCTGAAGGAACAGGACCAGCGTGCGAAGAACGCCCTGAAGATGAATGCGAAGCAGAAGGTGACCCAAACGGGAAGTCAGATCAATATCACATGGGGCAAGGCAGATGGTGTGGACGGATATAAGGTATATGCCACCAACTGCGGAAAGAATTTTAACGCAAAGTATGCAGTGCAGGTAAAAGGAAAAGACAATACCAGCCTTACCCTTAAGAAGGTAAACGGAAAGGCCATCGATCTGAAGAAGAGCTACCGGATATATGTGGAAGCATATAAGATCGTGGATGGAAAGACCGTAACCCTGGGAACTACCATCAAGGCCCATGTGGTGGGAAGAAAGAACGCGAAATACTCAAA
>JAXFBD010000087.1:0-3663 GCA_034118545.1 Blautia sp. | reverse complement strand
TCCACAACGTGGTTTTCGATATGAACGTCTTCACCGATCACGTTATCAGCCAGAATGATACTGTTTCTTATAACAGCACCTTTCTTGATGGTACAGCCACGTCCGATAATGGAGTTTTCTACAGTACCTTCGATGCTGCAGCCGTTGGAAATGATGGATCCCTTGATGCTTGCGGATTCATAATAATGTGTGGGGCTGGAATCGTTTGTACGTGTGTAGATCGGCCATTCATCGTTAACCAGAGAAGAAACTGCCTTGTAGTCGATCAGTTCCATGTTTGCTTCATAGTAGCTCTTGAAATCAGAAAGAGCTGCAAAATATCCGCGATGGGAAATTCCGCGAACATCCAGAGTAGCACATTTGTCACGAACGATATCGCCCAGAGTATACATGGAAGAAATCTTCTTAGCTTCTTTAACCAGTTCTACAAAGAGCTCTTTTTTCATAATATATGTATCCATGAAAATGTTTCTGTTCTTGGCATTACCGCGGTTTCTTTCAAGATTGAGGACACCCTTCTGACGGTTCAGCTCAATTGCAGTACAGTTCAGGAATTTTTCCTTGGCGTTGTCTACGGAATGATAAAGCAGAGTAATGTCTGCACCGGAATCAACGTGTGCGGAAATCAGGCTGTCAAAATCAGCCGTATAGATCATATAGTTGGGCACGATAACAACATATGGATGGTGCATTTTGTCGATGCTTTCCATGTTCTCGATATATGCGGAAATATCAGTGTTGTAAAGTTCCTGATTGGCATCATTCTGTGTGAAGAGAATCTGAAGCTTTCCGCTCTTGGAGTTGATGTTGTAATGACGGCCGGTACCAACATGTTCAACAAGTGAACGGGGTTTTTTGTTTACGTAAACCTGAATGCGGTCAATTCCACTGTTGCTTAAGTTGGAAATTGGAAAGTCGACAACGCGGTATCTTCCCAGAAAAGAGAATGAACTTACCGGACGGTAATCCTCCAGACCTTCTACGTAAATATTTTTATTGGAAGAATTAACAATACCAAATGCTTTAAACATATTATTCAGCCCCCTTTACACGTTTCGCAACAAGCTCGATGTGCTCGCTGTCTGCGCTGCCAACTACAGCCTGTTTGCCGATACGGATTCCGTCAGCAACAAGGGCACGCTGAACAACTGCGCCTTCTTCAACAACAGCACCCGGCATCAGGACACTGTCAATGATTTTTGCACCGGCTCCGACTTTTGCACCGGTAAATAATACAGAATTCTTTACTTCACCTTCTACTACACAGCCCTGTGTAATGTAAGCGTTTTTAACAGCAGCATCGGGACCGATGTACTGCGGAAGAACGGTTGCATCTTCGGTGTAGATCTTCCATGTAGGATCGCCCAGATCCAGCTCGTTGTCTGCATTGAGAAGATCCATGTTTGCTTCCCACAGGGAATCGATGGTACCAACATCTTTCCAGTAGCCCTTGAACTGGTAAGCATACATAGCTTTGCCGTCATTGAGCATAGTCGGGATGATGTCTTTACCAAAGTCATGATGAGAATCCGGGTTCTTCATATCTGCAAGGAGCATCTTACGAAGAAGTTTCCAATTGAAAATATAAATACCCATGGAAGCAAGGTTGCTCTTTGGATTAGCCGGTTTCTCTTCAAACTCATAAATACGGTTTGTTTCGTCTGTGTTCATGATTCCGAAACGGCTTGCTTCTTTCATCGGAACACCGATAACTGCGATGGTTGCGTCAGCTTTGTTCTCTTTGTGATATGCAAGCATTTTCGCATAATTCATTTTGTAAATGTGGTCACCGGAAAGGATCAGAAGATATTCCGGATCATAAGAATCAATAAAATCAATATTCTGAGAAATTGCATCTGCAGTTCCGCGGTAAACATCAAGGTTTGCATCTGCTTTTTCACGAGGCGGAAGAACATAAACACCACTGTCTTTCGCATCCAGACCCCAGCGGCCGCCGGCAGCTACATAGCTGTTCAGGAGTACGGATTCGTACTGTGTTAATACGCCAACAACATCAATGCCGCTGTTTGCACAGTTACTGAGAGGGAAATCTACGATGCGGTATTTTCCTCCGTAAGCAACGGCTGGTTTAGCCACTTTATTGGTCAAGTCATGAAGCCGGCTTCCGCGACCGCCAGCCAGTATCATTGCCAACATACTATTCTGTTTCATGATGAGCCCTCACTTTCATTTCTTTGTAGTATATTATACAATTAATCTCAGAAGATTTCCATAATTTTGTGCAAAAAAACCTTAAATCTACGAAAAAAAATTTAAAAATATATATGATATTTTGTTGGAAAATAGTTATTTTTGTTAAAAGTGTCATTTTTTGTAAAATTATGGATTCTGATATTGTGAGCAGCATGAAAATAAATTTTTTGTGAAAAAACTGTAAAAAAAATTATGCATTATTGGCATAAAATGCTTGTGAATGTGGAGAAATTTTAGTATACTTTTAAATAACATTAACTTCATAATCAAAAGGAGGATTGAATATGAGAAAGAGCAAAAAGTTATTTAAGGCACTGGCTCTTACCCTGGCGCTGTTGCTGATTCCGTCAATGGCAGTTCAGGCTGAGACTGTCAGCACAGAGAAGGCGGCAAAAGCAAATCCGAAGGTATGGCGGGCACTCTGTATCGGAGAGGCAAATTATTCCTATACACGTGCTTCAAGCCTTCCGGCATGCAAAAATGATGCACTTGCCATGGGGCGTGTTTTAAGAAAAACAGGCTACAAATTTGCAAAGGTTTATACCAACAGATCCAAGAGCCAGATCAGCAGTCTGATCAAAAGCACCTTTAAGTATGCGGACAGCAATGACGTTTCCCTGTTTTACTACAGCGGACATGGTGCAAGTGACGGATCTCTGTACACCACAAGAGGAGAATATATTTCTCCGACGACACTTGCCGGCTGGCTTAAGAAGATTCCGGGAACAGTAATCGTTATGGCTGACAGCTGCTACAGTGGTGCTTTTATCAACAAATCAGCAGACGGCAGTGTTACTGTTCAGAATCCGGAAGCATTTAACCAGAACTTTGTTGCTGCTTTTGCAGAAGCAGATTCTCAGACGAAGGCTGCAATGACCAGCAGCAAATTTAAAGTACTTACTGCCTGCAGAAAAAATGAAACTTCCGTATGTACAAGTTCTTACAGTATCTTTACATACAGACTGATCAGTGGTGCGGGATATGATTATTCTTCCGGCCGTAAATTATCCAGCGCACCTGCAGATTACAACAAAAACAAAAAAGTTACTCTTTATGAGTGCAAGAAATATATCGGAAAGATCCGTACAGGATGGTTTTCTTATCAGACTACCTGCTGCTATCCTGCAACAAGCCAGTATAAGATCTTCCAGAGATAATGAATCGTATCAAAAAAGTGAGCGTACAGAGAATGTATGCTCACTTTTTAGGAAACAAGGTGGGGAAAATTGCTGAAAATGAAAATATAAAATTAAAAATACTTGTCAAATTTAATATATTTATTATAAAATATTAATATATTATTTTTTAGGAACAGGGGGAATGAAAATTGCAAAAAGGAAAAAAACTGGCGAAACTTTTAATTCTTGTTCTTGCATTGGCACTGGTTCCTGTAATAACAGCGCCTGCGAAAACAGTCAGTGCACAGACGGTGAGTAAATCTACAGGCAG
>JAXFBD010000086.1:0-31980 GCA_034118545.1 Blautia sp. | reverse complement strand
TGGAAGCTCGTCGGGCTCATAACCCGAAGGTCATAGGTTCAAATCCTATTCCCGCTACTTATGCCCAGATAGCTCAGTTGGTAGAGCAGAGGACTGAAAATCCTCGTGTCGCTGGTTCGATTCCGGCTCTGGGCATTATGTGTGGAAGAATATAATTTTCACATGTAAATGGGGTATTAGCTCAGTCGGTAGAGCACTTGACTTTTAATCAAGTTGTCCGGGGTTCGAATCCCCGATGCCTCATCAGGTAAAGTCGAAAATCATAAAATATGATTTTCGGCTTTTTTTGTATAAAAATCCTTTAAAAAGAAATGTTCTATTTATTCAGAGGCCTTCATATAATATATTACCTGAAAGTAATGGGAAGTGCGCAGTCCCATAAACGGACAGGCATAAAAGGAGGTTTCTATGAAAAATCTGAAAAAATATTGGAAAATGATGCTTACTGCTTTGATTTGTTTTTTTACGGGAGTCATTCGCAAAACAGGTATTTATAATGAAACGTTTGATAAGCGAAATAAAACAGGAGAAAGCTATTTTATCCATAATTATAAGGATTTTGCAAAATCTCAGAAATGCGTGGAAAAGACCAACAGCAGTCAGGCTGTTATTTTCAGTAAACGCAGGAAAAATACTCTTTCAAGAAATGTTTTTTTCTGGCTTCAGGGTCCGGGTGATATAATCCGGCCACCTGAGATATTTAGTTATTACAGATAATATTTTTTCATATAATAGCATAAAAACAGTATGGTCTATTTATGAAAAAACAACTGCAATTCTTATGCAGGGCATTCCCTGTACTTCTTTTGATGCCTTATCTTGCAACAATTCTCTGTAATGGTTCTTATGCTGCACTGGTAAATCGAAAGCTTGATTTTGAAATGTGTGTACCGATATTGACAGCAGGCCAGATTTCTTTTGGGCAGGAAAAAGAAACAATAAAAGCCCAGACAATCATCGCGCGAACAAATTTATATTTAAAACTTCAGGAAGAAAATATTATGGATATACTTTGTAATGTTAAAGAAAAATTTTTATTAAAATCGGGAAATAACTCTTTTGCAGAAAAATTACTGCTATACAAGAAGTTTTGGATATATGAAAATGCGGCTGAAGAAACAAAGGATCAGGTGCTTGTTTACCAGGAAGTGCTTCATCAGGTACCTTATCATGAAGTAAGCAGCGGTACTACCCGAGACGGTGAGGAGATATTTCACGATAAAGCATATACATATTTAAAATCTGTGGACAGCAGCCAGGATAAAGGGTCTGCAGATTATCTGACCAGCATATACATACCGGAACAGCAGATGCCTGAAGTATTAAAGATCAACGAAAGAGATGCGCAGGGATATGTTCTCAGCCTTCTTGCAGACGATAGGCTTTTGGAGGGAGAGACTTTTTCGGCGGGCATGAATCTGGCATCATCAAATTTTTCTATACAGAAGGTAGGAAATAATTATCGTTTTTTATGTAAAGGAAAAGGTCATGGCCTTGGTTTTTCACAATATGGGGGAAATGAGCTGGCAAAAACAGGAAATACCTGTGAACAGATTCTAACAGTGTATTTTCCGGAAATGGAAATAAGAAATATTAAGGATATTAATACAGTTTTTCAAAAAAGTGAATAGACAGCCATATTCTGGACACCCTATAAATACAGGAATCAGATTATGAGGTAGAGGTGAAAAGGATATGATGAAAAGTAAAATCGTAAAGTATGTGGTGAACGGAACAATACTGGCTGCAATTGCTGCTCTTGGAGTTGCGGCTTTCCAGCTTGGAACGGAACCTATACGGGAAGTACCGAAAGAACTTGCATCAAAGGAACCGGAATCAGAGGAACAGGAGGAAGAAGTGGAACCTTCCACAGTGAATGCAGGAACTGACAGCGTAGAAGCGGAAATTATCGAGGAACCGGTTTCTGCAGAGGAAATACAGCAGGTGAATGAGACGGTTTCAGAAGAAGAGAAAGATGAAGAAACAGCTTTTGCAGAGGAAGAGCAGGCAGAAAATGTTTCAGCATCTCTGGCAGTACCGGAAGTCAATTTTTCAGAGGATACGTTAATGGAATGGCCCGTGAATGGAAATATTCTGATTGATTACAATATGGATCAGACCACGTATTTTCCGACACTGGATCAATATCGTTTAAGTTCTGCAATTTGTGTGCAGGCGGTGGAAAGCGCACCTGTGGTGGCGGCTGTAAATGGAACGGTATTTTCTATTGAAGATGATGTACGCACAGGAACAACAGTAACAATGGAGCTTGGAAACGGATATCAGGCTATTTACGGTCAGCTTACAGATCTTACAGTTGCAGAAGGAGATACTGTTAAAAAAGGGAATATTATCGGATACATCAGTTCCCCCACAAAGTATTATAATGTGGAAGGAAGCAATCTGTATTTCGCAATGAAAAAAAATGGAGAACCTATTGATCCCATAGTATATTTACCGTAATTTGATGTTTTGAACAGATTCAGGCAGTTCACTCCCTGCAGAAAGCTCTGCGGCGGGGTGAATTGTTTTGTAAAGGAGAAATTAAAAAATACTATAATAAATCATAAGCAGATTTGTATTCACAAGAACAGAAAAAATACATATAATAAAGTACATAAAGAAAAGTTGACAATTCGCAGTCGGTTTTTTGTCGTATAATTATGATAGCCTGCAGGCAAAGAGTGATAAATTACAGTAGCTGTGCCGATTGCTTTTTATAAAATAACAGGACAGTCGCAGTCTGGCGGCAGTCCTTTACATAGATTTCGAAAAGAGATGAGAAAAATTTTGAATTATACATATATGGTTCAGTGCGCGGACGGCACACTTTATACAGGATGGACAAACTGTCTGGAGAGGCGTTTAAAGGCTCATAATGAGAGAAAAAACGGGGCAAGGTACACTAAAACCAAAAGACCTGTTACACTTGTTTATTATGAGGGATTTGCTACCAGAGAGGAAGCTATGAGCAGGGAGTATAAAATTAAGCAGCTCAGCCGTAAGGAGAAGCTGAAGCTGCTTGATTTTTAAAACAAAAAATTTAAGAACGCCTCTGGTATTCTTGCCGCGGCGTGATCGAATGCGAAGCATTCTTCCACCTGAAATATTAAATCGGCATAGGCGCAACAAAGAAGTACATAACAATAAAATGACAGGCACTGCCCAGCATGACAAAAACATGAAAGATTTCGTGAGAACCGAAATTTTTGTGACGAGAATTAAAAAAGGGAAGTTTCAGTGCATAAATAATTCCGCCAATGGTATATATAATTCCTCCTGCCAGAAGCCAGCCAAAGCCTGCACGGGGCAGAGAATGAAAAATCGGAACAAAAGCCAGGACACAAAGCCATCCCATACTGATGTATAGAACAGAAGACAGCCATTTGGGGCAATTTATCCACAATCCTTTTAAAAGAATTCCAAGAATTGCGATAAACCATACAAGGCCGCAGAGGATATATCCTGTTTTGTTATGCAGGGCAATCAGACAAACAGGTGTGTAGCTGCCTGCAATCATGATGAAAATCATCATATGGTCCATTTTGCGGAGTCTTCTGTTAACTTTTTCTGTGGAATCTACAGAATGATATATAGTACTTGCGGCATAAAGCAGAATCATTGTCAGTATAAATATGCTTAATGCGATGATATGCAGAGAATCCTCCTGATGTGCGGCTTTGATTATCAGCGGGGATGCCCCTGCAAGTGCAAGAAGCATTGCAATACCGTGAGTGATGGCGCTTCCCGGGTCTTTAAGCTGAAGTTTCATTTGAATCGCCTCCTGAATAAAATAAAAACTGTGACATGTAGTAATTGATACTACATAATAAGTATACGAATACTATAACACAATTATTCTGAAATGCAAGTCTTTTTTATCATAAATAAATATTGGCGTTCTTGAATTTATTTGTCGCTTTTTATGCGACCAAATTCATATATTTTTTCTGTATGATAAGTACATCAAAAGATAAATTGATGAAAAAAACAAACAGATAAAACTTATATGAAGGAGGAAGTACAATATGAAAAAAGGATTAACAGAATTAGTTTTTATTCTCGACAGGAGCGGTTCCATGGCAGGACTGGAATCAGATACAATCGGCGGTTTTAACGGGATGCTTCAAAAACAGAAAAAAGAGAATGGTGCGGCAAACGTAACAACTGTATTGTTTGATGACAGATATGAGCTTCTGCACGACCATCAAAGCATTGATTCCATTGCATTAATGACAGAGAAACAGTATTATGTACGAGGATGCACCGCTTTATTTGATGCGATGGGCAAAGCAATTCAGAAGATGGTGAATATCCAGAAAAGTACAAAAGATGAAGAAAAAGCAGAAAAGGTTATTTTTGTTATTATTACAGATGGATTGGAAAATGCCAGCAGGGAGTATACTTGCGACAGGTTGAAATCAATGATAAAATATCAGACAGACAGATATGGATGGGAATTTATTTTTCTTGGAGCTAATATGGATGCAGTGCAGGAAGCTGCACGATTTGGTATTCAGGAGGATCGTTCTGTAACTTTTGCCAATGACAGTGCCGGTCAGGCCCTTAATTACGAGGTGATTTCAGAAACTGTAAGTACAATGAGATCTTGCTCGCACAGAGTTGGCAGTGATTGGAAACGGAGAATAGAGAAAGATTTTGCATCTCGCAGAAAGGATAACTAAGGATGCCTTTTCAAATTATTCATAACAATATTATAAATATGACTACAGATGCCATTGTAAATGCAGCAAATTCCAAATTGAAACAAGGTGGGGGAGTATGTGGAGCAATTTTTGAGGCAGCTGGAGCAGAAGAACTGCAGAGGGCGTGTGATAAGATGGCGCCATGTCCTGTGGGAAAAGCTGTTGTAACTAAAGGTTTTTCCATGAAGACAAAATATATTATTCACGCAGTTGGGCCGATTTGGTATGGAGGTCATGAACAGGAAGAATTATATTTAAGAAGTGCATACAAAAGTGCATTGAAAGCAGCAAAGGAGAAAAAATGTAAATCCATATCATTTCCGCTTATATCGGCTGGAATTTACGGATATCCCAGGGAACAGGCATTAGAAATCGCAGTTTCTGTATTCCGCCAGTTCTTACAGGAAGAGGAAATGGATATATATCTGGTTGTTTTTGATCGTAATGTGGTTTCCATCAGTGAAAAATTATATAAAGATGTACAACATTACATAGATTGCTTTGCGCCGTTTGAGGATTATCAGAGACGCAGACAGTTAAATGAAACATATCAGCTATTTGATAAAGATACGATAAGAGAGGAAAGGGAAGCTGGAATTTACGGCCAGCTTCCCATGTCTTCGTTGTCTGATTTTTCTGTACAGTCAGATGCAGATTTTAAAGAAGAATCAAAGTATTCTGATAAGAGAAAATCCGTAAGTATAGGCAGGAGTTTGCAGCAGCTGCTTGGAAAAAAGGAAGAGACTTTTGCAGAAATGCTGTTTCGCCTTATTGATGAAAAAGGATATACAGATGTGGAAGTTTACAAAAGGGCTAATATGGACAGAAAGCTTTTTTCAAAAATACGAAGTAATAGAAATTATTGTCCCAGAAAGCAAAATGTATTGTCTCTGGCAATAGCTCTGAAGCTTTCACTGGATGAAACTTTAGATTTGCTGAACAGAGCAGGGTATTCTCTTTCTGTGAGCAGTAAATCGGATATTATTATCCGGTATTTTCTGGAAAACGGGGAATATGATATTTTTCTTATTAACGAAACCTTGTTTGCTTTTCAGCAGAATCCACTATAAACAATAAAAAAGAGACGGGTATGTATGAAAATAAATAAAAGATTGCTGGTAACATTGGGCATTGCAGGAATTCTTCTTCTGACTGCAGGAACAGGTATATATTTCCATAATAAAAATGTAAAGCAGCAGATTGTGATAGAAGAAAGAGAAAAGGAAAAAGAAGAAAAAGAAAAGGCAGAAAAACGGGAAGAAGCAAAACGTGCCGAGGAGAGCAGAAGACAGGAATTGAAATCACAGGCGGAGGTTATTGATCAGAAGCTTCAGGATGTGAATACAGACGAATCTGTGTGCAAAGATGCTGCAGGTACTGCAGAAACAGCACAGACAGTTCTGAAAGAAATACAGAATTACAGGGACAGCATCGGTCAGGAAGAGTCACTGGCTTCAGAAGCATTGGAATTGCTGAAAGAAACAGAAAAACAGGCGAATATTTTAATTCAGATCCGGTCAATAGATGAAACGCTGCTGACGCTTTATGATCCGGTTAGTGATCAGACTGCTATCTGCACAAGAAAAAATGAAAAAGCATTTCAGGAAATACAACAGGAAATATGGAGTGTGCCGGATAAATATGAAAAGAAAAAAGACACTTATAATCATGCGGTTTCACGGATTTCTGAGGAGTGGAATTTTATAAATGATGATTGGAATTATGAGTCCAGTACGCTGAAGGTTTCTGTTGAAGAAATGCATACAGATTATGCAAAATATTGGAAGTGTCATATTCTCACATTCAGTCCCCAGCAGATATGTTCTTCTTTATGTGGAGGAACTTATGGAAATCCCCGTGTTAAAACATCCGAAGAGACAACAGATCATAATGGAATTATCGGAATCAACGGAAGTGGATTTTCTTATGGGAGCGGCATTCCGGCAGAAGGAAAAAGTATGATTAAAAGCGGAGAAATTTATAATGATATATATTCAAATGGCAATATCATGTGTGTGACTCAGGATGGAGGAATGTTTACCGCACCTCTGGCAATGACCACAGAGGAAATGATCAGCAGAGGTGTGAAGGATACGTATTGTTTTGGCCCTACTCTTGTGGAAAACGGAGAGGCTTATGAGATTTCCGGTGCTTTTAATCAGACCTATCGATATCAGAGAACAGCAGTGGGTATGGTAAGTCCGGGAGAGTATTACATTATCATTGTGGAGAAGGCTGGTGAATCCCAGGGAATGACTTATACGGAGCTTCAGCAGATTTTTCTGGAGCTGGGGTGTGATTATGCCTACAATCTGGATGGAGGCGGTTCAACGACTCTTATCTTTAAAGGACGGATTATCAATTCATTAACAGATGGTGCGGAAAGGCCTTGCGGAGATATTTTATATTTTATTGATGCCGGAGATGGAGGCGAGGGAGAAGAGATTATAATCCATGAGGATGAAGGAATGCTGAAGCCCTCATCAGGAAGTGGCTGGTAAGGTGTTGCTGTGAACGAAGCGGCAGTAATGCGAAATACAGAGAAATAAAAATAGTGTGGATATTTTATTGCAGGCAATGTTGTTTATGTGTAAAATTATATAAAAGAACAGTTTATGCTGCAGCTGAAATAATAAACAGAAGAGGGGGAAAAGTCATTATGAATGATATTCTTGTAATAGGAATTGCCGGAGGAACAGGCAGCGGAAAAACAACTTTAACTAATCAGATTGTTTCCTGTTTTCAGGATCATGTAACAATTTTAAAGCATGATAATTACTATAAGGCACACGATGATATGACCTATGAAGAACGTTCAAGGCTGAATTATGATCATCCCAATGCTTTTGATACAGACCTTATGATAGAACATTTGAAAGCTCTGAAAGCAGGCAAGACTGTGCAGTGCCCTGTTTATGATTATAAAATCCATAACAGAAGTAAAGATACCATTACCATTGTTCCGGAGAAGGTTATTATTGTTGAAGGAATTCTTATTTTTGAAAACAAAGAATTATGTGACATGATGGATATTCGTGTTTTTGTGGATACAGATGCAGATATTCGGATTATACGCAGGATTAAAAGAGATGTTCTGGAAAGAGCAAGGAGTCTGGAATCTGTGATTAATCAGTATGTTGAGACAGTGAAGCCCATGCATGAACAGTTTGTGGAACCAAGTAAAAAGAACGCAAATATTATTGTCCCGGAAGGCGGGTATAATAAGGCTGCTATGGATATGCTTCAGAATCAGATCCGGAGTCATCTGAAGAAAATATAAATCCGGGTCATGAATGGGAAAGGAATAGAGTTTGGAAAAAAAGAACAGTAAATCTGTAAACAGAATAGAGACAGAGTTGTGTCTTATAGCAGGAGTGATCCTTGTCATAATACTTATATTAGTCTTAATGTCAGGAAGCTTTTCCGTGAAGAGTACAGACGGAGTAAAAAAGATTTCGGAAGGATGGTATCGGATTATTGATGGCGAGAAGATACCGGTTACCATTCCGGCAAAAATGACTTTGGATGAGAATGGAAGTCTGACGTTGTATAATGACAGTCTTACGGAAGAAATTAACGGAAAGGTACTTACTACAACAGGAGCGCAGTATTCTTTGAAAATAATGATCGGGGATGAAGTACTTTATGAGTATAAAGATCCTCAGTTTCCGAGAAATGAGCAAATGGAATCAAAACTCAGCTGTGACGCACAGTTTCCTGTCCAAATAGAAGACAGAAAACTAACACTTGTTTTTCAAAAAGCGATAAAGGGAAAAATTCAGGTGTCAGATGTTTATATTGGTACAGGAAGTGCCATTGTGATGCACCATTTTTCACAAGCTGCTTTATCTGTGGGAATTGAATTTATCATGATTATTCTTGGTATTTTTTCAATTGGTGTATCTGTTTATCTGTATTATATTCATATGTTGGATAAACGTTTTATTGATGTGGCATTTTTTCTGATGATCTGCGCTGTATGGCTGTTTACGGATTCTGGGCTTGTGCAGACATATACAAATTTTGAAGCACAGGTATGTCTGATATCGTTTTATGCATTTATGCTGCTGGCGATTCCTATGGTTCACTTTGTACGGCATACAGGGGAGATGGCTCAATATAAAATACTGGATATATGTGTTGTTGCATTTTATATGAATGCTATTATACAGGGAATTTTAAATTACCTGGGAGTATTTGAGTTTATTGATATGCTGTTTGTTACGCATTTGCTGCTTGGTTTTTCTGCTGTTATAGCCGGATATCTGCTGCTGAAAGAATATCGTAAAGAGGCAAAGAGAGAGATAAAGACAATCTTTATTGCAGTTGCGGTTCTGGCATTCAGTGGAATTCTTGCATTGTTTTTGTATTGGATTCTGCAGATTTCCTACTATGGTGTTATTTTCCAGTGCGGAATCCTTATTTTTGTAATTATGATTCTGGCCGGAATAGTCCGGACTCTTGCAGAAAATCTTCGTTTTAAAACAGAAGCACTGATATATCAGCAGCTTGCAAAGGAAGATAAGCTGACAGGATTAAGCAACCGCAGGGCTTTTGATGAAAGAATTGCTGTTATCCAGGAAAATATGTGGCATTATGAGAATGCAGCTTTGATTTTTATGGATTTAAATAAACTGAAATATACAAATGATCATTTTGGACACAGTGCAGGAGATGAACTGATTGTAGCGGCTTCAAGATGTATTGTTAATACTTTTCAGGATAAAGGATTTTGTTTCAGAATCGGCGGAGATGAATTTTGCGTGATTATAGAAAATCCGTCGGAACCGTCTGGGAAATGGTTTGAACGACTGAATCGGGAAATTGAGATATATAACAGCAGGAATCGTTATAAGTTGTCTGTTGCCTGTGGAATCAGTTATCTCAGAGATAAAAACGGAAATTTGAAAACGATCAGTGACTGGAAATACGAGGCAGATCTTGCAATGTACGAAAATAAAGGCGGAAAAATGAGATGACGGGTGCATACAATATTGATTTTTTAATAGCCTCTTTGTTATTTTTAATAGTGATTTTTTATCATTTTATTACTCAGCAGAAATTGTATAATTCAAATAATCGCTTTTTCTTTTTCCTGATTATTATAGCAATTGCTGATGTATTTTTCGATATAGAAACGTCTGTATTGATAATGAAGAAAGATGAAAGTATCACAGGGATACTGAAAGTATCACTGACTATATTTTATATGCTGCAGGTACTTATTCCATATCAGATGCTGCGATATACAGAGTCACTGAAAAATTGTTTAAAGACTCGAACAAAAAAAGTAATCAGATTCTGGCAGGTTCCTTTTGTTGTCATGGAAATGCTGGTAGTTCTGAATTACTGGAATGGCATGATCTTTTATTTCGAAGATGGAATTTACAGCAAAGGTACTTTATATTTGCTGGTATATATATATGCTATTATATGTGAAGCGTATATTGCAGTATCAAGTATCATTCAATATAAAGAACTTGGAGAAAAAAAATTCCGTGTTGTATGGGAATATCTGCTGATCAGTGTGAGCTGTGTACTGATTCAGGCTTTCAAAGGGAATATTCTTGTTATTGGCCTGGGAATAGGTATTGGTACGATGGTTCTGTATATTACCATTAACAATCCTTACGGATATATAGACAGTCTTACAGGTGCTTTTGATAATACATATTTTTCTCAGTGGGTACAGGAAGAAATTGATGCCGGCCGACAGCTGAATTTAATTGGAATTGAAATGTGTCAGCTGAAAAGGATAAATAAGGTGTATGGAATCAGTACAGGGGATCAGCTTCTGGTTAAGGTTGTAAAAGAATTGCAGGAACTGGGAAATTCAGTTAATGTATTTCGTATTTCAGGAAAAAGACTGCTGTTAGTTACGCATACGCTGGCTGAGTATGAAAATATGCGATTTAAAGTTCAGAAGCTTTTTGAGAATTATTTTACGATAAATGGTGAAGATATTTATTTTCCTGTGGTTATCGGCGGAATTACAAAAGGAGAAAAGCTGAAAACAAGTGACAGACTTCTGGCCTATATTGAATATATGGTATCTCTGGCGCCAAATTCAGAAACATCTATTGTTGTACAGGATGATGAAAAAACAATGGAAGGTTTTCAATATGAACAGGAGATAGAACATTATCTGAAATCAGCGATAGAGGAGGATTTATTTGAAGTTTATTATCAGCCGGTATATTCCATCGAAAAATCAGAATTTGTTACTTTAGAAGCTTTGAGTCGCCTGCGTCATCCAAGACTGGGAATGGTGGCGCCTGATATTTTTATTAATATCGCAGAGAAAAGCGGACAGATTGGAAATATTGGATATCTCCAGTTTAGGAAAATATGCAGATTTGTAAGTGAACATGAAGAAATTATGGACAAAATTCAGAATGTGAAGGTAAATCTTTCACCGGTGGAACTGTTGAATTACGGACACTGCAGGAAGATGATAGATGTAATTCGGGAATTTGGTCTGCCTTTTTCATATTTTCAGTTTGAAATTACAGAAACGGTTGCTACAGAGTATATAGAAGAACTGTATAAAGTAGTATCTGAATTTCAGAAGGTAGGTGTTGAATTATGTCTGGACGATTTCGGTTCCGGGTATGCAAATCTCAACACCATTCTCAGGCTGCCTTTTTCATCTATTAAGCTGGATCGTTCACTGCTTAAGGGAATATGTGAGGATAGTCAGATTGCTTCTTTTTATAAAAATATTGTTGCCATTCTTCAGAGTATGGGATACAAAATCGTATCAGAAGGCGTGGAGACAGAAGAAGAAATGAATCTGCTGTCAGGCTGGGGAGTTGATATGATTCAGGGCTATTATTTTTCAAAACCTTTATCTGAGCATGAAATTTTGGAACTTCTGAGGCACCAGCAGAGGAATTCCCGGTGAACGAATAAAAATCCCTTCATTTACAGATACTAATTCCAGCAATGGAAAGTAATAGTTAAACGGAGGAATTTAGTATGAAAGCAACAGGCATTGTACGCCGTATCGATGATCTGGGAAGAGTGGTAATTCCCAAAGAAATCAGAAGGACACTTCGGATTAAAGAAGGAACACCCCTGGAGATTTTTACGGACCGGGAAGGTGAAGTGATTCTGAAAAAATATTCTCCTATTGGTGAATTAAGTATTTTTGCCAGGGAATATGCGGAGGCGTTGACTCAGACCACTGGAATGCTGTCATGTATTACCGATCATGATCAGGTTGTAGCGGCAGCGGGCAACGGAAGCAGAGAGTTTTCCGGAAAAGAAATAAGCCGGGAACTTGAGGAGGCAATTTCCGAGAGGACAGGAAAATATTTAAATGGCAGAGACAGCGCAAAGATTCCTGTGATTAACGACCAGCAGGCAGGTATTTTTTCACAGGTTATCCAGCCGATTATCAGTTCCGGAGATGCCATCGGAGCAGTAATTCTGATGGGTAAGAATGAAAAGGATATTATGGGAGATGCAGAGCGTATGCTGGTTCAGACTGCAGCGGGATTTCTGGGACGACAGATGGAACAGTAATAAAGTATTATAAGATTTATAAATATAAATATCCCCTCATTTCTGCATTAAACAGAAACGAGGGGGATTCTTTTTTAATATACATAAACCTGCGGATCAGTCAAGGGCTTTGGAGCTCATTTCTTCCAGAAGCTCTTTCTTCAGATCATAAAGTTTCTGAGAGAGATCTACGTATACTTTCTGCGGATTAATAAAACGTCTGGATTCATCCCAGAGAGTGTTCTGTTCTTTCTGACAGAATTCACGAAGCTCCATAACAGATGGTGAGGTGTAAACCCGTTTTCCTTCTTTGATAACCGGAACAAGAAGCTCTTTAACCTCATATGTGCCGCCCAGAATCTTTGTTTTCTTCCATGTATCAACAGGGTCAAAAATTACCATGGTTTCTTCAGGATTGATGACCTCATCAACAAGACAGATAAGATCTGCTTTAATCTTGCCGGTGGTTTTGCTGTAGATACGGTAAACAGTCTTATTACCAGGGTTCGTTACTTTTTCGGTGTTTTCGGAAAGCTTGATTTTAGGAATATAGTCTTTATCATCAATTCCTTTTACAGCGGCCAGTTTGTACACACCACCAAAAGCAGGATTATCATCGGAAGTGATTAATTTTGTTCCAACACCCCATGAATTAATTTTTGCATCCTGTGCCTTCAGGCTGGAAATGAGATTTTCATCCAGGTCACTGGATGCAGAGATGATGGCATCATCAAAACCTGCGGCAGAAAGCATTTTATGTGCTTCCTTGGAGAGATAAGCCAGGTCACCGCTGTCAATGCGGATACCGTATTTGGTAAGAGGAATTCCCTCTTCACGCATCTCTTCAAAAACGCGGATGGCATTTGGAACACCGGACTTCAGTACATCGTAGGTATCTACCAGCAGAGTGCAGGAATTTGGATATAATTTTGCATAGGTTTTAAATGCCGTATATTCATCCGGAAAACTCATGATCCAGGAATGCGCGTGAGTTCCCAGAACAGGTACATTAAACATTTGCCCGGTGAGTACATTGGAAGTGCCGGCACAGCCGCCGATTACAGCCGCACGTGCACCGAATATTCCTGCATCAGGACCCTGGGCACGGCGAAGGCCGAATTCCATAACAGCATCACCCTTGGCTGCATAGCAGACACGGGCTGCTTTAGTGGCAATCAGGCTCTGATGATTCATAATATTCAGAATAGCTGTTTCCACGAGCTGAGCTTCCATGATAGGTGCGATAACTTTTACCATGGGTTCTCTTGGAAAAATAACCGTACCCTCTGGGATGGCATAGATATCGCCGGTAAAGTGGAAATTACTCAAATATTCCAGAAAGTCTTCTTCAAAGATGTTAAGGCTTCTTAAATATTCGATGTCATCCGGAGAGAAGCTTAAGTTTTCGATATATTCGATCATTTGCTCAAGACCGGCACAAATGGCAAAACTTCCTCCGCAGGGGTTGTTTCTGTAAAACATATCGAAAATTACGGTCTGATTTGTTGGGTTTTTGAAATATCCCTGCATCATGGTCAGCTCATAGAGATCTGTGAGCAGGGTTAGGTTATTTGCTCTCATATTTTTTCTCCTTTTGAAAAAACACCGTAAATTTGTATTGTTCCTATTATACCACATTATTTACCATTGTAAAATCTTTGGATAAATTTGGTTAAAAATTTGGGGATAAAAATATTTACAGGGCAGGATTTTGTTGTAATAACAGAGAAAAAAACGTATAATTACAATAACAGAAGAGCTTTCAGAAAATATGAGAGCCACATTTATATATCAGAGCAGGAATGAAAGTACAGGAGGATAAAGAGATGAAAACGAGAACTCAGGAAACGATTGAAAGACATGATAAAGGGTATAACTGTGCACAGGCGGTAGCATGTACGTACTGTGATCTTGTTGGAATGGATGAAAAGACGATGTTTAAGATCACAGAAGGCTTTGGCGCCGGAATGGGAAATATGGAGGGAACCTGCGGTGCTGTTTCAGGTGCATGTGCCCTTGCGGGATTGAAAAACAGTACAGGTAATCTTCAGAAGCCGGACAGCAAGGCAAAAACATATGGATTATCACGAGAGATTATGAGTCAGTTTAAAGGTCAGAATGGTAGTGTCATCTGTAAAGAACTGAAAGGAATAGAGACTGGCAAAGTGCTTCGTTCCTGCCCGGATTGTATTCAGGACTCAGCAAGAATCGTGGAAAAGGTGTTATTTGCAGATAAGTTTGAGTAACCGGAAACAGGCAGTAGTAGGGAGATTGTCTGTTTTAATATTTGTAAAATAAGACAATCTCCGAAAAAAATAAAATTTTTTTAAAAAAGGGGTTGATTTTTAAATTTAGTTGTTATATAATACCACTTGTCGCAGGCGATGAGAGCTTGCAAGAGAATAAAGGGCTATCGCCAAACGGTAAGGCAACGGACTCTGACTCCGTCAGTTCAAGGTTCGAATCCTTGTAGCCCTGCTTAAGATAACGGGTATCTTCATTAAGAAGATGCCCGTTTTTTCATGATAGAGATTGTTTTATTTATGGTAAAAATGTATAATACTTAAAAATAAAAGACAGAATCTGATTTGAGGAGAAATAGATTTCATGAATAAAAAAACTGTGGTAGTGGGAATGTCAGGAGGAGTGGATTCTTCTGTTGCTGCCTGGCTTCTGAAAGAACAGGGATATGAAGTAATCGGAGTTACCATGCAGATATGGCAGGATGAGCCGGATTGGCAGCAGGAGGAAAACGGAGGCTGCTGCGGTCTTTCTGCGGTGGAGGATGCCCGTCGTGTGGCACAGACCATAGGAATCCGTCACTATGTGATGAATTTCAAAAAAGAATTTAAAGAACATGTAATGGATTATTTTGCCAGTGAATATCTTCAGGGAAGGACACCTAACCCCTGTATTGCATGCAACAGATATGTGAAATGGGAATCTTTGCTGCAGCGAAGTCTTTCCATTGGGGCAGACTATATTGCAACCGGCCATTATGCCAGAATAGAGCAGCTTCCTAATGGCAGGTATGCAATTCGTAATTCTGTTACATCTGCCAAGGATCAGACGTATGCTTTATATAATCTGACACAGGAGCAGCTTTCCAAAACGTTAATGCCGGTGGGAAATTATCATAAAGATGAAATCAGAGCTATGGCAGAAAAAATAGGGCTTGTGGTGGCACATAAGAAGGATTCACAGGAAATCTGCTTTGTTCCGGACAAGGATTATGCGGCGTTTATCGATCAGTATGTGGATACGAAGGTTGAACCGGGAAATTTTGTGGATCTGGATGGAAATATCCTGGGACGTCATAAAGGGATTACACACTATACCATCGGACAGCGGAGAGGATTGAATATTGCAGCGGGAAAAAGAATTTTTGTGCAGCAGATCCGGCCGGAAACAAATGAGGTTGTACTGGGCTCCAATGAAAGCCTTTTCACAAATGTTGTAAGGGCGGAACATCTGAATTTTATGGCAGAGGAGGATCTTTTGCCGGGACAGGAATGGGAAGCTGTTGGAAAAATCCGTTATAATCATAAAGGAACTCCCTGTCGGGTAAGGCGAGTGGGAGAAGATACGATAGAATGCCATTTTGAGGAGCCGGTTCGTGCAGTAACACCGGGGCAGGCACTTGTTCTGTATAAAGGAGATTATGTTCTTGGCGGAGGCACCATTATATAAATGAATGGTGCCTTAAAAACCATGCTCAAAGCCTACTTGACAAATAGGAAATATATGATTATAATAACACTAAACTTACAGAATATGTAGGGATAGTATAAAGTTCTATTTAGAATCTGAATATAGTATTTAAAGCAGTCTGGTAACGGAGGAATAAATGAAATTTTCCAAAAAAACAAGATATGGACTCAGGGCATTGGTTGATTTAGCTGTTAATTCAAAATCCGGGCATGTTTCTCTCACAAGCATAGCCCAGCGAAATGAAATATCTCAGCAATATCTGGAACAGATTTTTTCCGGCCTGAAACGGGCAGGAATCGTAAAAAGCATAAAGGGAAATCAGGGTGGTTATTATCTGGGAAAAGCTTCCGAGGAAATTACCCTTTCTTCTATTGTGAGAGCTTTGGAGGGTGAGTTCTCCCTGGAGGCGGAAGAACTGCCGTCAGATGCCTGGGCGAGAAAGATTTCCAGGGTAATTCAGAGTCAGGTTATTGACAGAATCAATGAACAGACGGAACTTCTGCTGGATGATATTACACTGAAAGATCTGGAAGAAGAGTATATGGCAGAACAGGATTTTGAACAGGATATGTATTATATTTGATTAGGAGGAAACAAAAGTGTGGTATCACTTTAATGGACGTGTGCGTTACAGTGAAACAGATGAAAAAGGACTTCTGACTCTGCCTGGAATCCTGAATTATTTTCAGGACTGCTGTACTTTTCATTCTGAAGATATCGGTCAGGGAATGGATGTTTTGAAAAAGCGTTCCCGAGTCTGGATGTTGTCGTCCTGGCAGGTAGTAATTGACCGTTATCCGGCGATGGGGGAGAAACTGGTGATTTCCACAGCACCCTATGATTTTAAAGGATTTATTGGAATGCGTAATTTTACTCTTGATACAATGGACGGAGAACGTCTTGCGTGGGCAAATACGTATTGGACGCATATTAATACGGCGACAGGTCTTCCGGCTAAGCTGACTTCTGAAGATACAGAAGGATATATTAATGCAGCCAGGCTGGAAATGGATTATGCACCTCGAAAAATATCTTTGCCGGAGAAGCGGGAAAAGATGAACGAAATTGTAATTCAGAAGCATCATCTGGATACCAATCATCATGTAAATAATTGTCAGTATGTACAGATTGCAGAGGATTTTCTTCCGGAAGATTTTGAAATCAGACAGATGAGGGCAGAATATAAAAAACAGGCAAAGCTTCATGATGTATTTTACCCGGAGGTAAGCTTTGAAGAGGAAAAAATAACGGTTGTTCTGAATAATGAAGAGGGACAGCCCTATGCCATTGTGGAATTTCTGAAAAAGGATGATTACACTCAGAATTAAATTTCGACATATTTGGTAATGAAAACAACATATTTGGTAAAAACACTCGGAAATTTGTTAAAACACGGCAGATTTCAGGGTGTTTTTTTATGGTGGTACTGTTTTAAATGTGATATACTCTAAAATACAGTAATTATTTATTTTGGAAAATCTGAAGAAGAGGAGATTTTGATGATAGAATTAGGGAAAAAACAGGTACTTACAGTAGTTAAAAAAGTAGATTTTGGTGTGTATCTGGGGGAAGACAAAACAGCAGGTCAGGATGAGAGAGTGCTTCTTCCTCTGAAACAGGTTCCGGAAGGAACAAAAGAGGGAGACAGACTGACTGTTTTTATTTATAAAGATTCTCAGGACAGGCTTATATCAACAGTAAAAGAACCTATGCTGCAGGTGGGACAGACGGCGGTTCTGAAGGTGAAGCAAGTTACAAAAATAGGTGCTTTTCTGGACTGGGGACTGGAAAAAGATCTGCTTCTTCCCTATCATGAGCAAACCTTCCGTGTAAGAGAAGGGGAGGAATGTCTTGTGGCTCTTTATGTGGATAAAAGCAGCCGTCTGTGTGCTACCATGAAGGTTTACCATTATCTGAAAAAACAGTCACCGTATGGAATCGGTGATACGGTAAAGGGACGGATTTATGAGATCAGTCAGAATTTTGGTGTCTTTGTTGCTGTGGATGACCAGTATTCCGCACTGATTCCGGTCAGAGAAGCACAGGGAAAATACCGGCCGGGAATGATAAAGGAATTCCGTGTCACAGAAGTCAAGGAGGACGGAAAATTAAATGTTTCTGACCGTCAGAAGGCTTATCTTCAGATTGATGAGGATGCGGAAATGGTAATGGGGATTATTGATGAATTTGCAGGAGTTCTTCCCTTTGATGATAAGGCATCTCCCCAGGTTATCCAGCGGGAATTCGGTCTCAGCAAGAATGCCTTTAAACGTGCAGTGGGACATCTTCTGAAAGATGGAAAAATTGAGATTAAAGACGGACATATTTACAAAAAATAAGAAAAGGGAGAGCAGCTTTGGAGTTTACACACCTTCATGTCCATACAGAATATAGTCTGCTGGACGGATCAAATAAGATAAAAGAATATGTGGCAAGGGTGAAAGAGCTTGGTATGGACAGCGCAGCCATTACGGATCACGGTGTTATGTACGGAGTGATCGATTTTTACCGTGCGGCCAAAGCAGAAGGCATAAATCCCATTCTGGGATGTGAGGTTTATGTGGCTCCCGGTTCCCGTTTTGACCGTGAAGTGGGAAGCAGTGAGGACCGTTATTATCATCTGGTACTGCTTGCGGAAAATAATCAGGGTTACAGCAATCTGATGAAAATCGTATCAAAGGGCTTTGTGGAAGGCTTTTATTACAAGCCCAGAGTAGATATGGAGCTTCTGGAAAAATATCATGAGGGAATTATTGCATTGAGTGCATGTCTTGCCGGTGAGGTTTCCCGTTTTCTTACACGTTCCATGTATGAGGATGCAAAGGCAGCAGCACTGCGGTATGAGAAAATTTTTGGGAAGGGAAATTTCTTTCTGGAATTACAGGATCATGGAATTCCTCAGCAGCAGATAGTAAATCAGCAGCTTCTGAGAATGCATCAGGAAACAGGGATTGATCTGGTCGCAACTAATGATGTGCATTATACAACTGCAGAGGACGCAGATCCCCATGATATCCTTCTCTGTCTGCAGACAGGAAAGAAGCTGGCAGATGAGGATCGAATGCGATATGAGGGAGGTCAGTATTATGTGAAATCACCGGAAGAGATGGCACAGCTTTTTCCCTATGCACTGGAAGCGTTGGAAAATACCCATAAAATTGCTCAAAGATGCCATGTGGAAATTGAATTTGGCGTTACAAAGCTCCCTAAATATGATGTTCCGGAGGGCTATACATCCTGGGAATATCTGAACAAGTTATGTTTTGAAGGGCTGGAGGAACGTTATCATCCTGTTACGGAGCAGCTTAAGGAACGGCTGAATTATGAACTTTCCACCATAAAAAATATGGGATATGTGGATTATTTCCTGATTGTATGGGATTTTATTAAGTATGCCCGTGATAATGGAATTATGGTAGGTCCGGGAAGAGGATCAGCGGCAGGAAGCCTGGTTTCCTATACTCTGGGAATTACCAAGCTGGATCCCATTAAATACGATCTTCTTTTTGAGCGCTTTCTGAATCCGGAAAGGGTTTCCATGCCTGATATTGACGTGGATTTCTGTTTCGAGAGACGTCAGGAGGTAATTGATTATGTTGTCCGCAAATATGGAAAGGACAGAGTGGTTCAGATCGTTACCTTTGGTACGCTGGCAGCGAGAGGTGTTATACGTGATGTGGGAAGAGTCCTGGATATGCCCTACGCTCAGGTGGATACCATCGCGAAGATGATTCCTTCGGAGCTTAATATTACCATTGATAAAGCTTTGGATATGAATCCGGAGCTGAAAAAAGCATATGATGAACAGGATGATATCCGATACCTTATTGATATGGCGAAACGGCTGGAAGGTCTGCCCCGTCACACATCCATGCACGCAGCGGGTGTGGTGATCAGCCAGAAGGATGTTGACGAGTATGTGCCTCTTTCCAGAGCACAGGATGGTTCCATTACAACTCAGTTTACCATGACTACGCTGGAAGAACTGGGACTTCTGAAAATGGACTTTCTTGGGTTACGTACCCTGACGGTTATCCAGAATGCAGTTAATCTGATTCAGCAGGATACGGGAATACGTCTGGATATGGATCATATTGATTATGATGATAAAAAGGTTCTGGATTCTCTTGGAACGGGACGATGCGACGGTGTTTTTCAGCTGGAAAGTGCTGGAATGAAAAATTTCATGAAGGAATTAAAGCCTCAGAGTCTGGAGGATGTGATCGCGGGTATTTCGCTGTACCGTCCGGGCCCAATGGACTTTATTCCGCAGTATATACGGGGCAAGAACCGTCCGGATACTATCCGCTATGACTGTCCGCAGCTTGAACCTATTCTCCAGCCCACTTACGGCTGTATCGTATATCAGGAACAGGTTATGCAGATCGTACGGAATCTGGCAGGATATACCCTTGGCCGCAGTGATCTGGTCCGCCGTGCCATGTCAAAGAAAAAAGCGTCGGTTATGGAAAAGGAGCGCCAGAATTTCGTTTACGGAAATGAGGAGGAGGGAGTTCCCGGATGTATAGCCAGAGGAATTCCGGAAAAAACAGCCAATAAAATTTATGATGATATGACGGATTTTGCCAAGTATGCATTTAATAAATCCCATGCGGCTGCTTATGCAGTGGTGTCTTATCAGACTGCTTATCTGAAATATTATTATCCGGTGGAATTTATGGCTGCCTTGATGACGTCTGTGATTGAAGTGCCAAGTAAAGTGGCAGAGTATATTCAGGTTTGCCGCCAGATGGGAATTAAAATCCTTCCTCCGGATATTAATCATGGAGAGTATGGATTTTCCGTGGACAACGGTTCCATACGATATGGGCTTTCTGCCATAAAAAGCATTGGACGTCCTGTGATAGAGGCACTTGTGGCGGAAAGAAAAGCAGGCGGAAGTTATCGGTCCCTGAAGGACTTCATTGAACGGAATATTTCACAGATGAATAAGCGTGCCATTGAGAATTTCATTAAAGCAGGCGCTCTGGATTGTCTGGATGGAAACCGGCGTCAGAAAATGCTTACCTATGCTCAGATCGTGGACGGTATCAATCAGGATAAAAAACATACAATGGCCGGTCAGCTCAGCTTTTTTGATATTGTCAGCGATGATATGAAAAAAGAGTTCGAAGTACGCATGCCGGATGTGCCAGAATATGATAAGGAAACGTTGCTGGGGTTTGAAAAGGAAGTACTTGGGATTTATCTCAGCGGTCATCCTCTGGAAGCAAACCGCCAGATGCTGGAAAAAATGGTTACTGCAAAGACTTCGGATTTCCAGCCTGATGAGGAGACAGGCTTTCCCCATGTGGCTGACGGGCAGAAGGTAATCATTGGCGGAATGATCACGGAGAAGACGATTAAATATACAAAGAACAATAAGGTAATGGCATTTATCACGCTGGAGGATCTTGTGGGAACCGCAGAGGTCGTGGTCTTTCCCAGAGATTACGAAAAAAATCAGGCCCTTATTAAAGAGGAAGCAAGGGTTCTGGTTCAGGGACGTGTGTCAGCGGAGGATGACAAAGCAAGTAAGCTGATTCTGGAACGGATCAGATCCTTTGAGGATATTCCCAGAGAGGTATGGATACAGTTTGCAGATCTTGGTGCTTATACTGCACAGGAACAGGAACTGTACAGAGAACTTCAGTCTGAACCGGGGGACAGTACAGTGGTAATTTACCTGAAGGATGTAAAGGCAATCAAAAAACTTCCCCCCGCATATCAGGTGAGAATAAGCGAAGGATGGCTTGATAATATGAGAAAAAAATATGGGGAATCTAATGTTAAAGTTGTGGAAAGAGTATTGAAAAATTTGTAGAAATGCTATAAACTGATTTCGAATATGTGTAGAACCTGACCAGAGTAGAAGACGGAGGAAAATATTATGGCAGAGAAGAAAATTAAGACCATAGGTGTTTTAACCAGCGGCGGTGACGCTCCTGGTATGAATGCGGCAATCCGTGCTGTTGTAAGAAGAGGTTTAAGCAGCGGATTGAATGTTAAAGGCATTTATAAAGGCTACAATGGACTTTTGAACGAAGAGATTACGGACATGACTGCCAAAGATGTATCAGATACCATTCAGAAGGGCGGTACAATTCTTTACACTGCAAGATGCGCAGAGTTCCGTACAGAGGAGGGTCAGAAGCGTGGTGCTGAGGTTTGTAAAAAACACGGTATTGACGGTCTGGTTGTAATCGGCGGAGACGGTTCCTTTGCAGGTGCTCAGAAGCTGGCAAATCTTGGAATCAATACCATTGGTGTTCCGGGAACAATTGACCTTGATATTGCCTGTACAGAATATACGATCGGTTTTGATACCGCTGTAAATACAGCAATGGAAGCAATTGATAAAGTACGTGATACTTCTACCTCCCATGAACGATGCAGTATTATCGAAGTCATGGGCCGTAATGCAGGATATCTTGCCATGTGGTGCGGTATTGCAAACGGTGCGGAGGACGTTCTGATTCCGGAAAAATATGATTATGATGAGCAGAGACTGATCAATAATATTATTGACAGCCGTAAAAAAGGCAAAAAACATCATATTATCATCAATGCGGAAGGTATTGGACATTCTGAAGCTATGGCAAAACGTATTGAAGCAGCAACAGGTATTGAGACACGTGCGACTATTCTCGGTCACATGCAGCGAGGCGGAAGCCCTACATGTAAGGACCGTGTATATGCGTCTATGATGGGTGCTCTTGCAGTTGACCTTTTGGTTGCAGGCAAGACCTGCCGCGTAGTTGGATACAGCCATGGTGAATTTAAAGATTTTGATATTAATGAGGCACTTGCTATGAAGAAAGATGTTTCTCCATACATGTGGGAAGTCTGCAATTCACTTTCTCATAATTATGATAAGAATGCGAAAAAATAACAGATCAGGAAAAAAATTTTAACTATACAAATGATAAGAAGAAATAAAAGTTACCCTCGGAATTATTACGGGGGTGATTTTTATACTATAGAGAATATTTTGATATGGCAGCACAAAAGACGGCTGCAGATAGCAGAGGTTATATGATTACCAGTGCAAATAACGGACAGGTGAAAAATATCATTCAGTTAAATCAGAAGGCAAAAGCACGGCGGGAGCAGGGACTTTTTGTTGCGGAAGGAATAAAAATGTTCAGAGAAGCACCGGCGGATTGGGTGCACAAGGTTTACGTGACAGAGGCTCTTGTACAGGATGGAGCTATTATGGAAAGTGTTCGAAAATATTCCCATGAGATAGTGGCAGATTCTGTTTTCCGGCAGATGAGTGATACACAGACACCTCAGGGAATTCTTACGGTTTTGAAGAGACCCTCCTATGGGATGGAGGATCTGATTAAAGAAAAGATGCCTCTTATTATGGTTCTGGAGGATATTCAGGATCCGGGAAATGCAGGAACTATTTTCCGTACAGGAGAAGGTGCAGGAGTCGATGGTATTTTTCTTACCAGAAATTCAGTGGATGTGACAAATCCTAAAGTGATTCGTTCCACTATGGGGTCTATTTACCGAATGCCTTTTTTATATGTGGAAAATGTGGTATCATTAAAACAGCAGCTGGAAGAGAAAAACATCCGCACTTTTGCGGCTCACTTAAAAGGAAAAAATACCTATGATCTGGAATGTTATACAGGGGGAACGGCATTTTTTATAGGTAATGAGGGAAACGGACTGACAGATCAGGCAGCAGAAGCGGCAGACTGTCTCATCAGGATTCCCATGTGCGGAGAAGTGGAATCGCTGAATGCGGCTATGGCATCAGGAATTCTGATGTATGAAGCAGCCAGGCAGAGAAGAAATGCCAGGCGTGGATAATTAACATCTGCCCGGAGAGGGGGAATTTTATGCAAATGATATGGCTGGGGATTCTTGCCGTGTTTCTGATCATAGAAGCAATTACAGCAGGACTGACAACGATCTGGTTTGCCGGAGGAGCGCTGGCGGCGGCAGTTGCGGCACTTCTGGGAGGCAATCTTGTGACACAGGTGATCCTTTTTCTGGTTGTATCCCTTTTACTGCTGGTTTTTACAAGACCTCTGGCAGTAAAGTATATGAATCGCGGTCTTGAAAAAACAAACGTGAATGACCTTCCCGGACGTACTGCTGTGGTGACGGAAGAGATTGACAATCTGGCACAGACAGGACGCCTTAGAATCAATGATATTGAATGGACAGCCCGTGCTGAAAAGGATAATGTTGTGATTCCGGCAGGAGCAATCGTAGAGATTACAGAGGTGCGCGGTGTAAAGGTGATTGTAAAAGAAATGAAGGAGGTATGATTATGGGAACTTTGATTTTTGTGGCAGTGATTTTGGTTCTGGTGCTTTATATACTGGCATCCTGTATCAGGATTGTGCCGCAGGCTTATGCCGTGGTTTTGGAACGTCTCGGAGCTTATCGTGCAACATGGAGTACAGGAATCCATTTTAAGCTTCCGTTTATTGAAAGAGTTGCGCGAAAGGTTAATCTGAAAGAACAGGTTGTGGATTTTCCGCCGCAGCCGGTTATTACAAAGGATAATGTAACCATGCAGATTGATACGGTTGTATTTTTCCAGATTACAGATCCGAAGCTTTTTGCTTATGGTGTGGAAAACCCGATTATGGCTATTGAGAATCTTTCTGCAACAACGCTCCGTAATATTATCGGTGATATGGAACTGGATGAAACACTGACTTCCCGCGAAACAATTAATACAAAAATGCGTGCATCTCTGGATCAGGCAACGGATCCGTGGGGTATTAAGGTAAACCGTGTGGAATTGAAGAATATTATTCCGCCGGCAGCAATTCAGGATGCCATGGAGAAGCAGATGAAGGCAGAACGAGAGCGTCGTGAAGCCATTCTGATCGCAGAGGGTGAAAAACGTTCCACCATTCTGGTGGCAGAAGGTAAAAAAGAATCGGCAATTCTGGATGCGGAAGCAGAAAAGCAGGCAGCGATCCTTCGTGCAGAGGCACAGAAGGAACGTATGATCAAAGAGGCAGAAGGCCAGGCAGAGGCAGTTCTCAAGGTGCAGAGTGCAACGGCAGAAGGTCTTCGCATGATCAAAGAAGCAGGGGCAGATAACTCTGTTCTTACATTAAAGAGTCTGGAAGCACTGGCAAAGGTTGCAGACGGAAAGGCTACCAAGATTATCATACCGTCCGATATTCAGGGAATTGCCGGGCTTGCCACATCTCTGAAGGAAATCGTGACAGATTCTAAAGATAACAGCAGTAAATAAGAGACACAGGAGGAAAGGCATCATGAATCTGAAAGGAAGAAATTTCCTGACACTGAAAGACTTTACACCGGAAGAAATCATGTATCTTCTGGATTTATCAGCAGAATTAAAGGCAAAGAAAAAAGCCGGAGAGCTGCATGAATATTATAAAGGCAAAAACATTGCATTGATTTTTGAAAAGACAAGTACACGTACCCGCTGTGCTTTTGAGGTTGCCGGACATGATCTGGGAATGGGAACCACTTATCTGGATCCAAAAGGCTCACAGATCGGCAAAAAAGAAAGTATTGCAGATACGGCAAGAGTTCTGGGAAGAATGTACGACGGTATTGAATATCGTGGCTTTGGACAGGAAATAGTGGAGGAACTGGCAAAATATGCAGGTGTTCCTGTATGGAATGGTCTGACTAATGAATATCATCCCACACAGATGCTGGCTGATATGCTTACCATCCGTGAGAATTTTGGCGGTCTGAAGGGAATCCGTCTTGTATATATGGGTGATGCCCGCTATAATATGGGAAATTCTCTTATGGTAGTCTGCTCTAAGCTGGGTATGCATTTTACTGCATGTACGAACAGTAAATATTTCCCCAATGAAGAGCTGGTAGCACAGTGCAGAGAATTTGCAGAAGAGTCCGGAGCGACAATTACTCTCACAGAAGATGTGAAAGAGGCAACAAAGGGTGCGGATGTTATTTATACAGATGTCTGGGTATCCATGGGAGAGCCGGATGAGGTCTGGGAAGAACGTATTCGTGAGCTGACTCCCTATAAAGTAACAAAAGAAGTCATGAGAAATGCAGGACCGAAGGCGATTTTCCTTCATTGTCTGCCGGCATTCCATGATCTGAAAACGACCATCGGCAAAGAGATGGGTGAACGTTTTAATCTGACAGATATGGAAGTTACTGATGAAGTATTTGAGTCTGCTCAGTCGAAGGTGTTTGACGAGGCAGAAAACCGTATGCATACGATCAAGGCTGTGATGGTGGCAACTCTGGGACAGCCGGAATAAGGCGGATGAATATGCTTTTTGATAAAGAGACAATTACAAATGAGATTCACACAAAATGGGCGGGCAAAACCGTCCATTTTGCAAAAGAAACAGATTCTACAAATGTATGGGTCAAGGCACTGGCCAGAGAAGGTGCGGCTCATGGCACACTGGCAGTGGCAGAATTTCAGTCTGCAGGAAGAGGCAGATTTGACAGGAGATGGACGGCTCCGGAGGGAAGTGCCGTTACGATGAGCATTCTTCTTCGTCCGGAGTTTTTGCCGCAGTATGCGTCAATGCTTACTCTTGTTATGGGACTTTCTGTGGCACAGGCAGTCAGGGAGAGCGGTTTTGATCCATCTATTAAATGGCCAAATGATGTGGTTCTCTCAGGAAAAAAAATATGTGGAATTCTTACAGAAATGAGTGTTATGGAGAACACTATACAGCATGTGGTGATCGGTGTGGGAATTAATGTGAACACACCGGAATTTCAGCCGGAAATAGCGGATAAAGCCACATCTTTGTTCCTGGAAAGCGGAAGAATCAGGGATCGAAGTCAGGTTATCGGTCTTGTTATGAAATATTTTGAGAATAATTATGAGAAGTTTATAAAGACCTGTGATCTTACATATCTGAAAGAGGAATATGAGGAACTGCTGGCCAACAGAATGAAGCCTGTACGGGTATTAAATGGTGCGGATTCCTATGAGGGACTTTGCAGAGGCATTAACAGAAATGGAGAACTGCTGGTGGAGAGGCAGGACGGACAGATTACCGGTGTTGGCGCAGGGGAAGTGTCTGTGCGCGGGCTTTACAGCTATGTTTAAAACAGAATTTCAGGAGGAGTTATGTATCAGGATAACGTTGTTCTGTGCGGGGCAAGTGCCTATGAGCAGAAATATTATTTTAACCAGGATTTTCAGTCCCTTCCCGATCATGTAAAGAAAGAACTGCAGATTTTATGTGTACTTTTTACAGAAGACGTGGGCGGGATTCTTACCCTGGAATTTGACGAAAATGGAAGACTTCAGTTTAAGACAGAGGCTCTGGAGGCAGATGCCAGGTTTGATGAAATCGGCAGTGCGCTGAAGATCAAGCAGATTCAGTCAGAAAAGAGGGAGCTTCTGGAATCCCTTGAAATGTATTATCGGGTATTCTTTCTTGGGGATATTTCGGAGGAATTGTCGAAAACTGTGGATAACGGAGATTAAATCATGCAGATGCGGTGGAAAATAGGAAATGTGGAAATGGAAAATCCGTTTGTACTGGCTCCCATGGCCGGTGTGACGGATTTACCTTTTCGAAGGCTTTGCAAAGAGCAGGGAGCCGGTCTTATCTGCATGGAAATGGTCAGTGCAAAAGCTATTTCTTTTCATAACAAAAACACGGAGGCTTTGATGGAAATCGCGCCGGAGGAGCATCCGGTATCTATGCAGCTTTTTGGAAGTGAACCGGAGCTTATGGCAGAGGTGGCCAGGAGCATAGAGGAACGTCCCTTTGATATTCTGGATATTAATATGGGATGCCCGGTTCCAAAAGTAGTTAATAACGGAGAAGGCTCTGCTCTTTTGAAGGATCCGGATAAAATTGTCCGGATCGTGAAGGCTGTTTCCTCAGCTATTTCCAAACCGGTGACTGTAAAACTGAGAATCGGGTTTGAAAATGTGCCGGTAGATATTGTAGATATTGCAAGGCGCACAGAAGATGCGGGGGCAAAAGCCATTGCCATTCACGGACGGACCCGGCAGCAGTATTATTCCGGTAAGGCAGACTGGGATACCATCCGCCGTGTAAAAGAAGCCGTTTCCATACCGGTGATCGGAAACGGCGATGTGGATTCTCCTTTGAAAGCAGAAGCCATGATAAAAGAAACAGGCTGTGATGCGGTAATGGTGGGAAGAGCAGTTCGGGGAAATCCCTGGATATTCCGGGAACTGAATCATTATTTTGCAGCAGGAGAGCTTTTGGAACGACCTTCTGTGGAGGAAATCCGGGATATGATTTTGCGTCATGCAAGAGCCCAGATTGATCTGAAAGGGGAATTTACAGGAATCCGGGAAATGCGAAAGCATGTTGCATGGTATACCTCCGGGATGCGTCACAGCGCAGGCCTTCGAAGGGAATCGAATCAGATTTCCAGCTATGAAGAATTGGAAAATTTGTTGAAAATGCTGAAATAGTACATTATACTGAATTGTACAGTGATCATTTTTGACAAATTTTAAAAGGAGGGCTATATGAAGAGAAACGGGAAAAAACTTTTAATGGCAGTTTCATTGCTGCTTATGCTTCTTTTAGCCATGTCTGTAACGGTAAATGCGGCATCAAAAGCTGTTGCAACTATAGGAAATAAAAAGTATGTATCGTTGGAAAAAGCACTGAAAGCAGTTAAGAATAATGAAACAATTGTTCTGAGAGCAAATGTGAATTCAGCAAAAAATATTATTATAGACCGGAGAAAGAAATTTGTTCTTGATCTGAATAAAAAGACCATTTCTCTGAGTGGGGATTATATTTTCCAGGTTCGCAATGGTACCGTGACTCTCAAAAATGGATATATAAAGAAAAAAGAAGGAGAATTTATTATCCATGTGGGACAGGAAGGCTCTCTTATTGTAAAAACCGGAAAATATACAGGTGCCATATATGTATCCGGAAAACTTCAGACATATGGTGCTATTTATCAGCCGGTGGAAGGAGCAAACAGGTGTCTGGTAGTGGATAATACGGGAAAAGCTGTTATCAACAAAGGTACTTTCAGCAATAATTATGCAAATGGCTGTATTATGGATAATTATGGAAAAGTCACCATTAACGGAGGAACTTTTTCTGCAGGAACTTACTGTGTCTGGAATTATACCGGTAAGGTCTATATTAAAGGCGGAAGTTTCCGGCTTCTTTCCGGCGGAGCGGAAGAAAATCCGGCAGTAATCAGAAATGAAGGCGGAACAGTTAACATTTATAACGGAACATTGTCTTCCGGAACTATGCGTAATGCAAGAGTGGCTTACAATAATAAGAATATGTATATTTATGGAGGAACATTAAAAGCAGCAGGGAATAATGACGGAATTTTGGTTGACAATGGCGGTAAGCTGTACCTGAAGGGCGGAAATATTCTTCATTCTGCAAAAGACTCGGCTGCGGTAATGGTGGAGGATGGATCCTTTAGCATGTCGGGAGGAACTATTAGGAGCAAAGGCTGTTGTGCAGCGGAGGTACATTCCGGAAGTGTTAATCTTTCTGCAGGAAAAGTCAGTGTAAATAATACAAGTGTGGTCAATAAGTGTAAAGGTGCTTCGGCGAAGGTTGGCAGGGGTGTGAAAATTACCGGTCTGGGAGAAGGCTTTTCTGTGATTCAGACTTTGGATTAAGGCTTGACACAAGCTTGAAATTTCGCTATAATACTGAAATTGTGAATATGCTGGAATTAGTCTGCCCGTTTATAGTTGTAAAGATATCCGGAGAAGGGTTTTGTATCGGATATTTTACGGAAAATTTACAGATAATGTATCTGATATGGCAGGATAATCCGGAAAAGTCATCAATCATATACCGTACCGGAAAAGCAGTGCGGATATATGAAACCTGAGTATTAAAGGAGTAAGGAATTATGGAAGAAAAGAAGAACTTACTTACTTATGCAGGCCTTCAGAAATTAGAAGAAGAGCTGCATGACTTAAAAGTAGTAAAAAGAAAAGAAGTAGCAGGAAAAATTAAAGAAGCCAGAGAGCAGGGTGACTTATCCGAGAATGCAGAGTACGATGCAGCGAAGGATGAGCAGAGAGATATCGAGGCACGTATTGAAGAAATTGAAAAAATACTGAAAAACGCAGAAGTTGTTGTAGAAGATGAAGTTGATCTGGATAAAATCAGCGTAGGCTGTAAGGTTAAAGTTTATGATTATGAATTTGATGAGGAAATGGAGCTGAAGATCGTCGGTTCCACAGAAGCAAACAGCCTTGAAGGAAAAATTTCCAACGAATCTCCGGTTGGAAAGGCACTGATCGGTGCACATACCGGTGATGTTGTAGAGGTTGAGCTTCCGGCCGGAATCATGCAGTATAAGGTTCTGGAGATTCAGAGAAACGTATAAGAGATTAAATTAGATAATAAGGGAGGCACGAAAGTGGCAGAGCAGAAAAAGCAGGAAAAGGATATTAATCAGTTGCTGAAGGTTCGCCGCGAGAAACTGGCGGATTTACAGGCAAATGGAAAAGACCCGTTTCAGATTGTAAAATACGATACCACCCATCATACACAGGACATCCGTGATTCCTTTGATGAACTGGAAGGAAAGACTGTCAGCATTGCCGGACGTATGATGGCAAAACGAGTTATGGGTAAAGCATCTTTTTGTCATATTCAGGATCTGAAGGGAACACTTCAGTCTTATGTGGCAAGAGACAGCATTGGAGAGGAACCATACAAAGACTTCAAAAAAATGGATGTTGGTGATATTATCGGCATCGAGGGTGAAGTTTTCAAAACAAAAACAGGAGAAATATCCGTTCATGCATCCAAGATCACTCTGTTATCTAAGAGCCTTCAGGTTCTCCCGGAGAAATTCCATGGTCTGACCAATACAGATATCCGCTATCGTCAGAGATATGTGGATCTGATCATGAATGCAGAGGTAAAAGATACTTTTATCAAGCGTTCCAAAATTCTCAGTGCGATCCGCAGATATCTGGACGGACAGGGATTTATGGAGGTAGAGACTCCCATGCTGGTTGCTAATGCAGGCGGTGCAGCAGCAAGACCTTTTGAAACTCATTTCAATGCACTGGATGAGGATTTTAAGCTTCGTATTTCTCTGGAACTGTATCTGAAACGACTGATCGTCGGTGGTCTGGAAAGAGTTTATGAAATCGGACGTGTTTTCCGTAATGAGGGTCTGGATACCCGTCACAATCCGGAATTTACTCTGATGGAGCTTTATCAGGCATATACAGATTATCACGGCATGATGGACCTCACAGAAAATCTGTACCGTTATGTGGCACAGGAGGTTCTTGGAACCACAAAAATTGTTTACAATGGTGTGGAAATGGATCTGGGCAAGCCATTTGAGCGCATTACCATGGTGGATGCAGTTAAGAAGTATTCCGGTGTGGATTTCAATGAGATTCATACTCTGGAAGAGGCACGTGCAGCAGCAAAAGAGCATCACATTGAATACGAGGAACGTCATAAGAAGGGAGATATTCTGAATCTGTTCTTTGAGGAATATGTGGAAGAGCATCTGATCCAGCCAACCTTCGTTATGGATCACCCCATCGAGATTTCACCGCTGACCAAGAAGAAACCGGAGAATCCGGAATATGTAGAGCGTTTTGAGTTCTTTATGAACGGCTGGGAAATGGCCAATGCTTATTCTGAGCTGAATGACCCGATCGATCAGCGTGAGCGCTTCGCAGCACAGGAAGAGGCTTTTGCGGCAGGTGATGAAGAGGCAAACCACACTGATGAAGATTTCCTTAATGCACTGGAAATCGGTATGCCACCAACAGGCGGTATCGGATTCGGTATCGACAGAATGTGCATGTTGCTTACAGACAGTGCGGCGATCAGAGATGTATTGCTATTCCCGACGATGAAGACGCTGGATAAATAAAATGCTGTATTTTAGGGCATTTGAGGCACTTCACGAACCTCAAAAAACCTGATTTGACATCAATTTGACATCAAATAAATGTGCTTTGGTGGACTAATATGGACATAAAAAGCACAAAGGGTTAAATCCTACTCATAATTTAATAGTTTTAATACTGTTATTAAAGGACATTTTCCAAATTTCGGAGAGTGTCCTTTTTCTGTTG
>JAXFBD010000085.1:0-44932 GCA_034118545.1 Blautia sp. | reverse complement strand
TCTCTGTCAGGGCGGTACTTCAGAATCAGGCGGCTGGAAAAATAAAAACGGTCTGCCAGCGTAATCGATGCCTCTGTGATGCTCTCCATAATATCCTGCATTTCCGTTTTTATCTGTCCCAGTGCTATATATATCTTCATTGACCCAAAGGCTTCCTGAAGCTGCAAAAGCTCCATCTTCGTTTTCTTCAGCTTTCCGTAAGCCAACTGAAGGTTTTCTTCTGTTCCGTTTAGCAGCCCGTAAATATCATCATCAATAATACTGACTGTCATCTCATTCACATATTCTGACAGCTTCTGATTCAGGATTTTCACCGCTTTATTCAATACGATTTTTTTAACAGTGGATATATTTTCCTGATTTTCAAAAATAATACGAATCCGCATCGCCTGATAACAGGTATCATCAAAGCTGCAGTGATATCCCCTGTTAATTCTTTCCGTTGAATAAAATCCTCCGAATTTTTCCGGATGCTTTAAAAGCTCCAAAAGAAAAGAATTCTTGATCCGTTCCTTGTTGCGGTCCAGTTCCTGTTTCATATCCTCCCATTTCCTGGCTTCCTGCAGCTCCGTTTTATGCTTGTCAGATATTTTTTCAAGAATGGCGACAATGTCCTTTTTCCGTATGGGCTTCAGCAGATATTCTTCCACACCATAATGAAGCGCAGCCTGAACATACTCAAACTGACCATAACCGCTGATGATCACAATGTGAATGTTGCGGTCCAGCTCCTTCAGCTTTTTTATCAGCTCCAGGCCGTCACACTCAGGCATTCTGATATCTACCAGCAGCACATCAACTTCATTATCTTTTATAAAATTATATGCTGTAATTCCATCATTTGCCGTTCCCACAATCTCATATCCCAGCTTTTCCCAGTCCACAATATTCGCGATTAACTGGCATACTTTCTTCTCATCATCTGCAATCAATACTTTTAGCATCCTTTACCTCTCTTCCATTTTCAAGGCTGATATTTCTCATAAACGTACATATATTACAGTCATTGTAACATATTTCGCTGTTTTTTCAAACAGAAGTCTTTTTTAATACAAATTGGCAGATTATGGTTAAAAACAAAATCCCCGAAAACGGGCTTATCGCCTCATTCCGGGGAGTCTTTCTTACTTTTATTTATTGTTACATAGATTTACGTTCTGCAATTTCCGCCATCTTCGCTTCGTTGAGACGTGTATCGCCATGAACTCTGCTGTAGGACAGATAGCCGTTCATTCTGTCAATCTTGGTCAGGTTTCTGGAACCGCATACAGGGCACACATCCATCTCCAGTTCCTCATGACCGCAGTCATCGCAGTACGCCAGAGACAGGTTCACACCTTCATAATACCCCAGTGACATGGCACGGCGGATCAGTGTACGGACTGCTTCTTTATTATATCCGATGGGATATCTTACATACTGTATCTTGCCGCCGTTGCACAGCTCCCAGAATCTGCCTTCCAGATCCTGCTTTTCGATGGGAGTTACATCCTCTGTAACATGGCAGTGAAAGCTGTTGCTTACATACGGCCGGTCGGACACTCCCTTAACAATTCCGTACATTTTGCGGAACTGTTCCACCTGAAGGCCGCAAAGGCTCTCTGCCGGTGTTCCGTAGATGGCATAAAGATAACCGTCCTCTTTTTTGTATTGGTTAACCTTGTTATTAATATACTGCAGCACCTCCAGGGCAAAAGCTCCGTCTTCCTTGATGGATTTTCCGTTATAAAGCTCCTGCAGCTCATTAAGAGCAGTAATACCAAAGGATGCTGTCATAGGCTTCAAAATCTTGCCGATTTTTTCATTAGGCTGAAGGTGACCGCCATAAAAACCTCCTTCGCAATATGCCAGAGGATTGGTGGAAGCACGCATCTGCCCCAGATATTCATATGTCCGGATATGAAGATTCCGGATCATCTCCAGATAAAAATCAAGCACTTCATAGAAATCTCTGTTCTCAGCTCTTGATTTTGCCAGAATCATAGGAAGGTGAAGACTTACCGCACCCACATTAAATCTTCCCACAAACACCGGAACATCCTGGTCATCTGCCGGTTCCATACCGCCCCGCTCATACCAGGGGCTTAAAAAGGCCCTGCAGCCCATTGGACTGATCACCTTGCCGTATTTTTTATACATACTGGAGATATAGCCCTCTCCTGACATGGACAGCCAGTCCGGATACATCGTCTTGGAGGAGCATTCCACACCTGCCTCAAAAACATCCTCGCAGCATTTGCCTTTTCCGTGGATGTTTTCATCATAGAGAAATACGATCTTCGGGAAGAGCACCGGCTTCTTATGGCCTTCTTTACCCTGTCCTCCCTGATGCACCTCCAGAAGAGAAATGGTACACATTTTTTCGAATTTCTCCGTTCCCAGTCCCAGAGTCACCGTAACAAAGGGATAATCTCCTCTGGAAGACCCTACTGTGTTCAGCTTATACTCAATTCCCTGCCAGCCCTGGTCATAATCCCGGCGAACCTTGTCGTTTGCGTAGGCAACAGCCCTCTCTTCCCGGCCTTCCCAGTTCTCATCTGCATATTTCAGAAATTCCGCAATATATTTGTCATAGCTCTTCTGTGCATAGGGTGCAAGGATCTTATCCACCTCCGGTACGGTAAAGCCGCCGTACTGCTGTGCAGCCGTACTCAGGATGATATCTCCCATAACATCAAAGGCAGTATCCAGTGTCTTCGGCTCATTATACCAGACATTTCCCATTTCAAAGCCGTCCTTCAGCACAGACGCCACATCAAACAGACAGCAGTTCATGGTATCCAGACGTGCAGACTGGTCATGGATATAAATATATCCGTCCTTACATGCCTGAAGCTCATTGCGGTTCATAAAAAATTTCCGGTAAAGCTCTTTATTCAGCTCATTAAAAATCAGGCTTCTCTTGGTGGCAACCAGTGCACTGTCCGTATTGGCATTGCTCTTGTCTCCGATATAACGGATTGCCTGACTCTTTGTATATACGTCATCCATCATATGGATAAAGTCCTGTTTATAATTACGGTAATCCCGATAACTTTTGGCAACAGCCGGATTCACACGCTCCAGGGATCCCTCCACAATATTATGCATCTCCTGGATCTGGATTTCACTCTTACCCATTGCTTCTGCCTGCTCCTCTGCAAACTGGCAGATAAAATCCTTCTCCTCCTGAGAAAACGTATAAAGGATCCTCGCTGCAGATTTATTTACTGCCGCAATGATCTTCTGCGAATTAAATTCCTCTTTTGTTCCATCTTTCTTAATTACATAGATCATACCATTTCTCCTACATACAAATACTATATATTGTAACTTTTGTGTCAACTCCCCATTTTCGCACCCAATATATAGAGCGCTGTGGATAAGAGTATAACACATGCCTATGTAAAAGGGAAGAGGAAAAATAAATTATTTTCAGATACTCTTTTTCTTTTTTCCGGAACCGAATTCCTTCTGCGCTTTCTGACGGACTTTTATTTTATCGTACCCTGAAACAACGGCACCTTTTTTCCTGCCGGCCTTTGCGGACATACCGGGAACGGCATCTCCCGGCGGTGTCTGCCTTCGGATCATTTCCTCCCTTGCTTTGCGGGATGCATGACGGTAATGTTCGCTCTGATTTTCGTTTAAATGATACAAAACAGCATCGTTACGGTAGGGCATCCCACACAGAGTACATCTGCCGCCTGCCACCGGCCCGTCGCATAACTGACATCGACTGCTCATAAAACTGCTTTTGCTCCTTTCCCATTTCCGGCTATAGATAACAGCCGGCATTTCTTTTCTTTATTGTACCTATTTTAATATTATCTTTCAACAGCTTTCCAAAGATTGTTGCCCCACAGGCCATTTCCTGTTATAATGTTTCGTGATAATTTACAACTTACACAGCTGCAGCATGAATTATGCCGCAGCCCCAATAAATCTGATAAAAACCAAATTCATAAAGGAGGGCTTCTTTAATGGAGCAGATCAAAATTCCGGCCGGGTATAAGGCAGACCTGAATCTCCATGATACCCAGCTGGCTATTAAAACCGTCAAAGACTTTTTCCAGCAGACGCTTGCACAGAAGCTGAATCTGCTGCGTGTATCCGCACCGATCTTCGTAGATCCCAGATCAGGCCTGAACGATAACCTCAATGGCGTAGAACGTCCTGTAAGCTTTGATATCCGCGGACAGGAAGGCAATGCTGAAATCGTTCACTCCCTTGCAAAATGGAAACGCTACGCTCTGAAGAAATATGATTTTTCCATGGGCGAAGGACTTTATACCGATATGGTGGCCATCCGTCGGGACGAAGACGTTGATAACATTCATTCTGTTTATGTGGACCAGTGGGACTGGGAAAAAATCATATCCAAAGAAGAACGCAATATGGACACCCTGATCCATGTGGTACGCACCATCTACAGCGTTCTTCGCAAAACAGAAAAATACATGGCTGTACAGTATGACTATATCGAAGAGATACTTCCGAAAGAAATCTGCTTCGTTACCACCCAAGAGCTTGTTGATATGTACCCGGATCTCACCCCCAAGGAAAGAGAGTACAAAATCGTAAAAGAAAAAGGTGCTGTTTTCCTTATGCAGGTAGGCAAAATGCTAAGTAACGGAGAACGTCATGACGGACGTGCACCGGACTATGATGACTGGGAATTAAACGGGGATATCCTTGTATATTACCCTGTTCTTGATATAGCACTGGAGCTTTCCTCCATGGGAATCCGTGTAGATGAGGAGGCACTGGACCGCCAGCTTACAGAAGCCGGCTGCGATGACCGCCGGGAGCTGGATTTCCAGAAAGCGATTTTAAATAAAGAGCTGCCCTACACCATCGGCGGCGGTATCGGCCAGTCCCGTATCTGTATGTTTTTCCTCCGCAAGGCTCACATTGGTGAAGTACATGTATCCATATGGCCTAAGGAAACACTGAAGGCAGCTGCCGAAAAGGGTGTACAGCTTCTTTGATTTTGATATTGTTCCCGGTTTCTAAAAATTTAATATTTAGGAATATTGACAGAAAAGTGCCCAGATACTATGATGAACTTATAAAAATCACCAAAAAATGGTATACATAAGTTTTATGAAAATGAGGTACTAACGTGAATATTTTATTTTTTCTGACTCCCAAAAGTGAAGTGGCATATATATTCGAAGACGAGACTCTGCGTCAGACACTGGAAAAAATGGAGAACCGCAAGTTTTCCTGTATTCCCATCCTGACTCTGGACGGTAAATACAGCGGCACGATTTCTGAAGGTGATCTGCTGTGGGGTATGAAACGGCTTGGAATCGGATCCCAGGATATCAAGGAAACGGAATCTGTTTCCATCATGACCATTCCCCGTCGGGCCAACTACAAACCGGTACATGCCAATGCCAATATGGAGGATCTTCTGGACCGGGCAATCAACCAGAACTACGTTCCTGTAATCGATGATCAGGGTTCTTTCATTGGAATCATCACCCGCAAGGCGATCCTGAAATACTGTTACAATGAACTGAAAAAGCGATAACAGCTGCAAAGAGGCAGGTTTTGGAGTATTTTTCTCCGTACCTGTCTTTTTTTTGCATGTACAGCCCTTCTTCTTTAAAGTATGGGTTGTTTTTTTCAAAAAGTGTGTTACAATAAAAAGCATAAAAAACGAAAATATGCAGATTTATGCATAAATATGCTTTCAAAAACGAGGAGGAAAGAAAGATGAAATTAAAAAAGATCACAGCACTTGCTCTTGGTGCTATTCTGACTGTTTCCATGGTTGTTCCTGCATTTGCTGAAGACGCTGCAGTAGAAACCGTAACAGAAGGCAAACTTACTGTTGCAACAAGCCCTGACTTTGCACCGTATGAATTTTATTCCATCGACGAAGAGGGTAACCCCACACTGGCAGGCTTTGACATTGCACTTGCTCAGTACATCGCAGACAAAATGGGTCTGGAGCTGGAAATCGTTCCCATGGACTTCGACGGTGTATTAAGCGAGCTGGCACAGAAAAACGTTGACTTGGGTATGGCAGGTCTCTCCCCTGATCCAAAGCGTGAAGATGCCATGGATTTCTCAGATTTATATTATATCGGCGGACAGTCCCTTGTTACTGTAGCTGACAAAGCCGACACATACAAATCCTTTGACGATGTAAACAAGCCTGAAGTATCTGTTGGTGCACAGACCGGCTCTATCCAGCTTGACCTTGCAAATGAAAACACACCTGATGCAGATATCATCTCCCTTCCAAAGGTTACTGATATTATCAGTGAGCTTCTGGCAGGCAAAATGGAAGTTGCTTTCATCGAAACAGATGTAGCTAAGAGCTATCAGAAGAACTATCCGGAACTGGAACTCATCATGGATGTTCCATATGAATCCGAAGGTTCCGCAATCGGCGTAAGCAAGGGCAACGAAGCTCTTCTGGCTGCTGTAAATGAAGCAATCGCTGCTGCTATCGAAGACGGCTCCATGGAACAGTTTGTTGCAGAGGCAAACGAACTGGCTTCCGGCGAGAAATACGAAGGTCTTCTTGATGAGAACGGCGAAGCTCCTACTGAAGAATAATAACAGTTTCCGCATAATTTGCACAAGGATAACAGATTCCTCCCCGGAAATGGGGAGGAATTTTAATAAATTCATCCAATGAAAGGAGTCTCTCATGGACCATTTTATTCAGTTAGAAAATTTTTCAAAGATTCTCCCTTACGCGCAGTTATTCCGGCAGGGCCTTCTGGTTACTGTATTGCTTTCTCTTTTTACCGTCGTTATCGGTTTTGTACTCGCCCTGATTCTGGCTCTGATGCGTATGTCCAATTTCCGTCCCTTCCGGTTTCTGGCAGTGGACAAAAACGGCCATCTTCGTGACAGCGGTTTTCTGTATCTGATTTCCAAATTTAATCCGCTTTCCTTCCTGGCTACAGCCTATGTGGAAATTCTTCGTTCCACTCCTGTACTGGTACAGGTATTTATCATTTATTTCGGCGTATTCGGCATGATCAAGCTCCCTGCTTTCCAGCTGTTTGGCTTCATTAAATTTAACCGTTTCTTCCCGGGCGTGGTTGCCCTGGGCATGAACTCCGGCGCTTACCTCTGTGAGATCATCCGTTCCGGTATCCAGTCCATCGATCAGGGACAGACAGAAGCAGCACGTTCTCTCGGTCTTTCACAGGCCAAAAACCTTCGTTACATTATTCTGCCTCAGGCTCTGAAAAACACACTGCCGGCCATTGCCAACGAATTCGTTGTAATCATCAAGGAATCTGCCATTACATATACCATCGGTGTGCAGGACATTATGTCTGCAGTAAATGCGGTAAAAGGTGCAACCTTCATTATCATCGAGCCTCTGCTGGTGGCAACGGCAATCTACTTCTGCCTCTGCTTCCCCACCTCCAAGCTTATCGCTTATTTTGAAAGGAGAATGAGCCATGGCGACAAGAGATAGTTTAATTCAGGTAAAAAACCTCAAAAAGCATTATCACCGCGGTGCCATCAAGGCTCTGGACGGTGTATCCGTAGATATTAACCCCGGAGATGTTATGGTTGTCATCGGACCTTCCGGTTCCGGAAAATCCACCTTTCTGCGCAGCCTGAATCTGCTGGAGGAACCCACAGACGGAGAAATCATTTTTGACGGTGTGGATATTACAAAGAAAAAATATAAAGACGCTTCCGGAAAAACAGTAAAACTGGACATTGATGGTCTCCGTCAGAAAATGGGCATGGTATTTCAGCACTTTAACCTTTTCCCGCACATGACGATCCTGGAAAATATGACACTGGCCCCCATTAAGGTAAAAGGGATTTCCCAGGCTGAAGCTGAAAAGAAGGCTCTCGCTCTTCTGGACCGTGTAGGTCTGCGTGACCGTGCCGATGCCTATCCCATCCAGCTTTCCGGCGGTCAGAAACAGCGTGTGGCCATTGTCCGTGCACTTGCCATGGAGCCTGAAGTCATGCTTTTTGACGAGCCCACCTCTGCACTGGATCCTGAAATGGTAGGTGAAGTTCTGGATGTTATGAAAGAACTGGCAAAAGAAGGGATGACTATGGTTGTTGTTACCCATGAAATGGGATTTGCCCGCGAAGTAGGAAACCGTGTACTTTTTATGGCAGACGGAATGCTCATTGAGCAGGGAACTCCAAAGGAAATTTTTGAGCAGCCTTCCAATCCCCGTCTGAAAGAATTTTTATCAAAAGTATTGTAGGCAGGAGACATTATGACAGCAGAAAAACAGCTTGCACTGCAGGCAATCGAACAAAAAAAAGAAATCATCACAGAAGTTGCGGATAAGATCTGGGAATATGCCGAGCTTTCCCTGCAGGAATTTAAATCCAGCGCTCTATACTGCACCATCCTGGAAAAAGAAGGATTTCAGGTCGAAAAGGGAATCTGCGGAATCGAAACAGCTTTTTCAGCCAGTTTCGGCCAGGGGCGTCCCATAATCGGCATTCTCGCAGAATATGATGCTCTGTCCGGACTTTCCCAGAAATCCGGTTTTGTAACACGCCAGGAGATAAGCACAGGCGGAAACGGTCACGGCTGCGGCCATAACCTGCTTGGTGCCGGTGCCTTTGCCGCTGCCCTGGGTATTAAAGCATATCTGGAAGAAGCAAAAATCCCCGGAACTGTGATTCTTTACGGCTGTCCCGGAGAAGAAGGCGGCGCCGCCAAAGCTTTTATGGCCAGAGACGGTGTGTGGAAAAACCTGGACGCTGCCCTAACCTGGCATCCTGAAGATGTCAACGAGGTTGCCACAGGCTCCTCCAACTCCTGCATTCAGGTACAGTATAAATTTACCGGCCTCGCTTCCCACGCGGCAGGTGCACCGGAAATGGGTCGCAGCGCACTGGATGCAGTGGAGCTGATGAATATTGGTGTACAGTTTCTGCGGGAACATATGAGTGATAAAGCAAGAATCCACTATGCCATCACCGATGCCGGCGGCTGCAGTCCCAACGTGGTTCAGCCAAGAGCCAGTGTGCTTTATATGATCCGTTCCAATCACGTATCAGAAGCCGTAGAGCTGGAAAAACGGGTGGACAAAATAGCCGAAGGTGCCGCCCTTATGACAGAAACCACCTTCCAGAAGAAATTTATAGACGGTCTTGCCGACACAGTAAGTAATTTTGCCCTGGAACGTCTTTTATACAGAAATTTTGAGGAGCTGGGCGTTCCTGCTTATACAGAAGAAGAAAACGCTTATGCAGACCAGCTTGCTTCCACCTACTCTTCCTCTGATAGTGTTCCCGGAGTTGCCGCCAAAAACGACAGTACCGCCCGGGAGCTGGTTCTTGAAATGCAGAAGAAAAACGGGCATGCCATGAATGCTTTTCTGGCGCCGCTTTATCAGAAGGATGCTTTCAAGGCCGGTTCCACCGATGTGGGCGATGTAAGCTGGCTTACCCCTACTGCACAGATCCACGTAGCTTCCTGGCCCAACGGATGTCCCGGCCACAGCTGGCAGAATGTATCCTGTGACCGGACAGAGATAGGTCATAAAGCGGCTGTCCATGCAGGTAAGGTTCTTGCCGCCGCTGCCATTGACCTTTTTAATGACCCTGCACTTTTGGATGAAGCCAGAAAAGAATTTGAAAAGCGCACCGCTTCCGGTTACATCTGTCCTATTCCTGCAGATGCCGTTCCCGTTATCCCGGACTGATTCCACAGCGGGATATGATAATTACGGAAGCCGTCCGCCAGCTGTGCTATACTATCACCTGGAAATAATTTCATGAAACGGGAGTATGCAGCATAATAAGGAGGAATTATTATTATGAAATTCACAAAAATGCACGGAATCGGCAACGATTATGTATATGTAAACTGTTTTAAAGAAGTGGTAAAAGATCCTGCTGCTGTAGCAAGATTTGTAAGCGACCGCCATTTTGGCATTGGTGCGGACGGACTGATTCTCATCAAGCCTTCTGATATTGCCGACTGCGAAATGGATATGTATAACCTTGACGGTTCTCAGGGAGCCATGTGCGGAAACGGTATCCGCTGTGTTGCAAAATATGTTTTTGATTACGGCATTGTAAATAAGACCAGCATCAGCATTGCAACCAGAAGCGGTATTAAATATCTGGATCTTTCTGTAAAAGACGGCAGAGTTTCCATGGTTAAGGTCAACATGGGATCTCCCATTCTCACAGCCAGCCAGATTCCGGTGGTTTCATCAAAAGAAGAAGTCATTGATGAACCGCTGGAGGTTGAGGGAACAACTTATCGTATCACAGCTGTTTCCATGGGAAATCCCCATGCCATCGTGTATATGGACGATGTAGATTCCCTTGAAATTGATAAGATCGGCCCTGCTTTTGAGAACCACATTGCTTTTCCTGACAGAGTAAACACAGAATTCGTCAAAGTCATTGATTCTCATACAGTACAGATGCGTGTCTGGGAACGGGGCTCCGGAGAAACTCTTGCCTGCGGAACAGGTGCATGTGCTGTAGCCGTAGCCTCCATTCTCAACGGTCTGACTGACGGAACTCAGCCTGTTACCGTAAAACTGCTGGGCGGAAATCTTCAGATTTTCTGGGACCGTCAGGAAAACCTTGTTTATATGACAGGACCGGCGTCCACCGTATTTGACGGAGAAATCGATCTGTCCTTTCTCGGAGAGTAACGTCTGAAACTGCAGAGGGGGCTGGCGCATAATCAGACACAGAATTCAAAAAATTCCTCTGTGTGAATTATGCGTCAGCCCCCTCTTTTTTACACTTCTTTTATGCTTCTTTATCCGTCAGGATCTCTTCTTTTCTCAGAAGAAGTTCATCAGACATAAGCAGCTTTTCCACATTTTCAAAACCGATTCTGTCAATTGTCTGACTGAATCTCTCTCTCGGCTGACCCTGCTCACGGTAAAACAGGATCGCTTTTTCTACTACAGAAAGCATTTCTTCCCTGTCTGTAAAAATCTTGCTCATGGGACGTCCCTGGGATACTTTCTTGCCCCAGCGTCCGCCCAGATATATCTTATATCCGCTGATACCGTCCACAATAGAATCAAAACGGCAATTGCCTATACAGCGTCCACAGTTGTTACAGATATCCGTATTACGTATCAGAACCTTATCCTGTACTTTTGAAGCACCCATCGGACATGCCGCATCCACAGAGCATTTCTTACAGCCTTTACATTTTTCTTTGTCAAAAACAGGAATACGCTGACCTACAATGCCAATATCATTCAGATCCGGTTTCACACAGTTGTTCGGGCATCCCCCTACTGCAATCTTAAATTTGTGAGGAAGCTTCACATTGCTGTAGCCTTCAAAGAAACGGTGATGGATTTCTTCTGAAACCGCATAGGAATCAATCAGACCGTACTGACAGGTGGTTCCCTTACAGGAAACGACCGGACGGAGCTTTGCACCGGTACCGCCGGTTACCAGCCCTGCCGGAGCCAGATATTCACGGAATTCATCAATTTTTTCGTAAGGAATTCCCTGAACCTCAACAGTAAGGCGTGTTGTAAAAGCAACGTTTCCATTTCCAAATTTTTCTGCAGCTTCTGCAATGCGTTTCATTTTTTCTGCTGTAATCTTTCCGTTTACGGTAATCACACGTCCGGAAAAATTATCTGTTCCTTTATTATTCAGAAACCCAAGAGCCTTTACTCTTTTTACTTCCTCCGGACTAACTGTTAATGCTGACATGACTCATTCCTCCTGTAATCTGGTAAATTTTCTCTTTGTTTTCTTTATTTTAACACCATTTTATTGATTTGAAAAATGATATTATCTGATAATATTGATAGGCAAAACCAATTAATCCGCCAATCTTATTTACAGGCTTGCCATTAAAACCCACAAATGCTATGATTCAGATTAGATTCCAATAGCGTAACCTCATTTTATAAAGGAGCATACTATGACAATCCGACATCTTAACATTTTTCTGGCTGTTGCAGAAACTGGCTCCATGCGCACAGCAGCACAACAGCTTTATATTTCCCAGCCCACAGTCAGCCAGACTATCCGCGAGCTGGAAGAACACTACGGAGTTGCTCTCTTCGAGCGTCTTTCCCGCAAACTGTATATTACAGAAGAAGGCAGGCAGCTCCTGTACTATGCACACCAGCTTATGCATCAGTATCATACCATGGAAGAAGCCATGCAGAAACGTAAAGAAACGCCTTATCTCCGCGTCGGCTCTTCCATTACCGTTGGTACCTGCCTGATGCCTTCCATCCTCCACGATCTTGAGGAAGAAATTCCCCATATCGAACTGTATTCCCTGGTGAGCAACACCCAGGAAATTGAGCAGAAGCTTCTGAAATCCCAGCTGGATGCAGCTGTAGTGGAGGGAAACATTGAATCTCCTGACCTGATCTGTCGTCCTGTGCTCAGCGACCGTCTGGTTCTCGTATGCGGCCGCTCCCATCCTTTTTACAGCCGTGACAGAATCCGCATAAAAGAGCTGGCTGACCAGAAATTCGCCATTCGGGAAGAGGGAAGCGGAACAAGAAAGCTTTTTGAACAGTACATGGCGGCGCGAGGGCTGCGTGTCCATGTTTACTGGGAAGCCAACTGTCCCCGCACCATCTTAAATGCAGTACTGAAGAACAATGCCCTGGCTGTTATGTCCTCCCGGCTGATGCGCCATGAAATTTCCAAAGGACTTTTAAAGATCTTCCGTTTCAGCAGCGACGAATGGGACAGAAGCTTTCAGCTTGTCTACCACAAAGACAAAGTAATCACACCGCCTATCACCGCGCTGTCCGAACTTCTTGCAAAATACAACTCCAGGACTGTTTCCGAAAATGAAAAAGCCGGCATGCTCTTTGATTAAAGAGCTGCCGGCATATAAGCCATGAGCCTTTCCACCAGAAACACTGCCAGACATGCCTGCAGTGCCACAGTGAGAAGGCTTTTTTCACGATATGCTGCAATCAGTGCCACAGCAAATCCCACTGCTGCCGATATCACACTGGAAGTAGCAGTAAGAATGGCCGGAAAGGTCATCGCTGCAAGACATGCGTAAGGCACATAAAACAGAAAGGATTTAACAAAAGGACTGGTTATCTCCTTTTTTGACAGCACCAGGGGCATCATTCTTATCAGATAGGTTACCGCTGCCATCACCAGAATATAAATATATACATTATGATTCATTGACCGATTCCTCCCTTTCCTCTTCCACCGGAAAGAAATATGCTGCCGCTCCCGCCACCAGAATGGTGGTAATGATAATCACAAAACCGGAAGAAACCCGCTTCAGCACAGGCGCCACCGCAAAAAGGCTGCTGATTGCCATGGAAGCCGCCACCACCGCCAGTACCACCCGGTTCTTTTTAGCCGGAGGGATAATAACCGCAAGAAACATTCCGTATATCGCCACACTTAAGGCACTGACCAGAAATTCCGGCAGGATATTTCCGGAAATACCGCCCACAAGGGTTCCCAGTGTCCATCCGGGAATAGCTACGCACATGGCTCCATAATTATAGTAAGGGCTTAATTTCCCCGGCTGGCTGGCACTGACTCCAAAAATCTCGTCGGTAACGCCAAAGGCAACCGCATAACGATGCGCCCAGGGTATATCTCTCTGAAGCTTCTGGGACAATGAAAAAGACATCAGACAATAACGCAGATTAATAATAAGCTGGGTCAGTGCAATTTCCCAGTAGCTTCCTCCCGCAATGATGATCTCCAGGCCTGCAAACTGTCCGGCAGACGTAAGATTGGTCAGAGAGATGAGTACGGCCTGCCATACGGACAATCCTCCTGACACTGCCATCATGCCAAAGGTAAAAGACACCGCAAAATATCCAAGACCGATAGGGATTCCGTCCCGGATTCCTTTTTTAAAGCTTTCACTTCTCATATTCCATTCACACATCCTTGTTTATTTCTGCAGCTCTTCCACACTGCTCAGCACACGAAAACCATTGTTCTTCAAAATGCTTTCTGTTACCGAAGCATCTTCTGAATACAGAATTGCCACCGGAACCTCTCCTGCCCGGTGATAGGATGTGTAAATATAGTCCAGACTGACATTGCTTTCGGCGATAACTCCCAGCAGATGATCAAGGCCTCTCACCTCATCCAGCATATCCACCACAATAGCCGGTGTGATCCTGTTCATATAGCCATGCTTTGTAAGAAGCTCCTCCGCCTGGTCAGCATCATCACAGATCATACGGAATACTGCAAATTCCGGTGCATCAAAGCATGCAAAACCAAAGATATTGATCCCGGCTTCTCCGATGATCTCCGTTACTTTCTTAAGACTTCCCGCCCTGTTTTCCACAAATACAATATTTTGTCTCATCATAATTCATCGTCTCCTCATCCTGAATAAAGTAACTGTGTTAATTACGACACAATTCCACTGTGTATTACTATATCATTTTTTATCTGCGATTGAAACTGCTAATCTTTTAAAGTATAATATTTTTAACTAAATAATTTTCTACAGGAGGACATCATGATCATCGATTTTCATACACATATTTTTCCTGACAGGATTGCCGCAGCTGCCCTGACCAAGCTAAGTGATGTAATCCATCTGAAACCCAGCATGAACGGAACCATAGACGGTCTCCGTGCCAGCATGGAGCATAGCGGTATAGATCTGTCAGTAATCCTTCCCTGCATCACGGATCCCCATCAGCATGATTCCATCATCCGTTTTGCCTCTTTTATCAATGAGAATTATTCTCAGATTTCCGGTCCCAGGCTGATTTCCTTTGCCGGAATCCATCCCGATGCAGATAATTACAAAGAAAAGCTGCTTTCCATCAAGCATGAAGGCTTTAAGGGAGTCAAAATCCATCCCAATTATCAGGGCCGTCATTTTGATGATATCCGTTATATGCGCATCCTCTACACCGCCTCCGAGCTGAATCTGTGTGTTTTGACCCACGCCGGATATGACCCTTACACCCCGGAAGAGGATTACTGCACTCCGGATATGATTCTGAAGGTAGTCCACGATGTGGCTCCCACCAGACTGATCCTCGCTCATATGGGAAGCAACGAACACTATCAGGAATCTGAAGAAAAGCTTTGCGGGCAGAACGTTTATTTTGACACCGCCTACTCCATTCTTCATATGGCACCGGAACAGCTGGAGCGCATGATTCATTTTCACGGTACAGACCGGATTCTTTTTGGCAGTGATGCTCCCTGGGCCCATCAGAAGGACTGCGCCGAACGTATGGCCTCTCTGAAAACGCTCCTTCCCGAAGAAAAAGAAAAAATTTTCTCCGGCAATGCCGCAGCTCTTCTCGGTCTTTCCTGATTTTCTTCTTACCGCAATTCAGCCGGAGCATCAGGCTCCGGCTGTTTTTATGTATTCACTGTATTTCTCTGCTCTGAAAATATCCGATAATTGTTTATGTCAATTGTTTATGCCTCTTCCTCCGGAAGCGCCACCTTGCGTTTTACCTGTACCTCTTCATCATAGCAGGTAAAGATCTCATCAACCTTCTTCTTATCCATCTTCGGTGTAATAAGACTTACCACCGGAACAACGATCAGTCCCACGATCATTGCAATGGCACCGGCATTAATAGGAGATGCGATAAACTTAAAGAACATGTTGAGCACGGTAATTCCCACACCGGTAATAAAGCTTGCCCATACGGAAAGAGCTGTTGTTCCTTTCCAGAACAGACCATACATAAACGGTGCCAGGAATGCACCTGCAAGAGCACCCCAGGAAATACCCATAAGCTGAGCAATAAAGGTAGGCGGATTCAGTGCCAGAACTACGGAAATCACAATAAAGAACACGATCAGCACACGCATGATCAGAAGCTGTTTCTTTTCACTGAGATCTTTCACAATATTGCCCTTGATAAAATCAAGTGTCAGTGTGGAGCTGGATGTAAGAACCAGCGAGGACAATGTGGACATGGATGCGGACAGCACCAGAATCACCACGATTCCAATGAGAACATCCGGTAATGTTGAGAGCATGGCAGGAATAATCGCATCATATGCCACACTGCCGTTTTCTGCGTAAATGGCAGGACTGTCAAAAAGACGCCCGAAACCGCCAAGAAAGTAACAGCCGCCGGAAATGATCACTGCAAAAACTGTGGAGATCACTGTACCGATCTTAACTGCCTTCTCATTTTTAATAGTGTAAAATTTATGTACCATCTGCGGAAGTCCCCAGGTACCAAGAGATGTAAGAATGATAACTCCCAGCAGATTCAATGGATCAGGTCCGAAGAAGGAGGTAAAGGCTCCCGGCTGTCCCATGGTCACGGGAATATCACTTTCCAGCTGAGCCAGACTTTTCACTGCTTCCATAAAACCGCCCTGGCCGTGAAGCACTGCCCCGATAACAGCAATAATACCACCGATCATAATGATACCCTGAATAAAGTCATTGATGGCTGTTGCCATATATCCGCCCAAAATAACGTATACACCTGTCAGAGTTGCCATCAGGATTACACATGCGGTGTACGGAATATCAAAAGACATACCAAAAAGGCGGGATAAACCGTTATATAAAGATGCAGTGTACGGGATCAGGAATATAAACACGATCCCGGAAGCTGCGATACGCAGTGCATTGCTCTGAAAACGTTTTCCAAAAAAATCAGGCATGGTAGCCGCTTCCAGATGATGTGTCATAATACGTGTTCTGCGTCCCAGAACCACCCATGCAAGAAGGCTTCCGATAACTGCATTACCAAGACCGATCCAGGTGGATGCCAGACCATACTTCCATCCGAACTGCCCTGCATAGCCTACAAACACAACGGCTGAGAAATAAGAAGTACCATAGGCAAAGGCGGTAAGCCACGGGCCTACATTTCTTCCTCCCAGAACGAAACCATCAATACTGGTTGCACTCTTACGGGATTTCACCCCTACAGTGACCATCACTGCAAAGAACACAAACAACAGAACCAGTTTTACTATCATTTCTTTTTCCTCCCTCATCTGCGTACGCCTGTGCGCCCTTCTCTTTCGCGCGTTGAAGCGTAACGCTTTTAATCGTTAAATTCTCATTTAGTATACCATGTATCTATAAAAAGTCAATAGTTCAACAGAAAATATTCCTCTTATTTTTGTTCAATATTACAACATTTTTTTCAAAAACGGTTGACATTTACACATAGATTAGATATCATTGAGTTTAATGGTTCGACGCGTTAAAGTATGCGAATCTGTCATATTCCGGATTCCGACATTCTTATGACCGCCGACAAATGAACATGAAAAGGATGAGAAAAAATGCCTATCACTGATATTCTCGAAAAGAACTGCCGTCTCTACGGTGATGATGTCTGTCTTGTGGAAATCAATCCGGAGATGCCGGAAACAAGAAGAGTAACCTGGAAGGAATACGAGCTGATCGAACCGGTTCGTGCACCTTATTACCGCCGCGAGATCACATGGAATGTATTTAACGAAAAAGCCAACCGCTTCGCCAATCTCCTTCTGGAAAGAGGCGTAAAAAAAGGTGATAAGGTAGCTATTCTGTTAATGAACTGCCTGGAATGGCTTCCTATATATTTTGGTATCCTGAAGACAGGTGCGCTGGCCGTTCCTCTGAATTTCCGCTATGCCGCAGATGAGATCCAGTACTGTCTTGATCTGGCAGAAGCTGATATTCTCGTTTTCGGTCCGGAGTTTATCGGGCGTGTGGAGGAAATCGCTGATGAAATCGGCAAACACCGTCTTCTCTATTATGTGGGTGACAATTGTCCGGGCTTTGCAGAGGATTATATTCTCCACACAGCAAACTGCTCCAGCCAGTCCCCCAAGATCGATATTACAGATGAGGATTATGCAGCCATTTATTTTTCTTCCGGAACCACCGGTTTCCCGAAGGCCATCCTGCATACCCATCAGGCTCTGATGCATTCTGCAAAAGTGGAACAGCAGCATCACGGGCAGACAAAGGACGATGTATTTCTCTGTATTCCGCCCCTTTATCATACCGGTGCGAAAATGCACTGGTTCGGCAGTCTTATCTCCGGCGGCAAGGCTGTTCTTCTGAAGGGTGCCAACCCGGAATTTATCCTCCGTGCCGTTTCTGAAGAGAAATGTACCATTGTCTGGCTTCTCGTTCCCTGGGCACAGGATCTTCTCCTGGCTCTGGATAACGGAACTCTGAAGCTTGAGGATTATCAGCTGGATCAGTGGCGTCTGATGCACATTGGTGCGCAGCCTGTACCGCCCAGTCTGATCAAACACTGGAAAGAATACTTCCCGCACCATCAGTACGATACCAACTACGGTCTCAGTGAATCCATCGGACCCGGCTGTGTTCATCTTGGTGTGGAAAACATTGATAAAGTAGGTGCCATCGGAAAAGCCGGTTTCGGCTGGGAAACAAAGGTCATTGATTCAGAGGGCAATCCGGTAAAACCCGGTGAGACCGGCGAGCTTGCCGTAAAGGGCCCCGGTGTGATGGTCTGCTATTACAATGACCCTAAAGCAACTGCAGAAGTTCTTCATGACGGCTGGCTCTATACAGGAGATATGGCTCAGGAAGATGAAGACGGTTTCCTGTTCCTTGTGGACCGTAAAAAAGATGTCATCATCAGCGGCGGTGAAAATCTTTACCCCGTTCAGATTGAAGATTTCCTCCGTACCAATGACAAAATCCTGGATGTGGCTGTAATCGGCCTGCCGGACAAACGTCTCGGTGAAATTGCCGCTGCCATCATCTCTCTGAAACCGGGAGTGGAATGCACTGAAGAAGATATTAATATTTTCTGCAAAAAGCTTCCGCGATATAAACGTCCAAGAAAAATCATTTTTGCAGACGTACCACGTAATCCTACCGGAAAAATCGAAAAGCCGAAGCTTCGTGAAATTTACGGAGCAACCCACCTGGTGGAAGCACAGAACAAATCCTGATATATAACCAATATACAACTATAGCTTATTGCCATTTTAAAAAGGCTGCAGCAAAATCAGATGCGAGGGGTTTCTGATTCTGCTGCAGCCTTATCTTGTCTTATTTTCTATTCGCACTCTTCATCCACATAGCGCTGTATGTTGGATGCGTTTACATATTTCTTTACATTTTCTCCGTCTGTTATCACAAGAGTTGGTGCCTGTCGAATACCGAACCGTTTCACCAGCTCCGGATTCTTTTCGGCATCCACAACTTCCAGTTCTTCCCCTTCCAGCATTTTCTTTGCCATCCGGCAATTGGGGCAGGTACTGGTGGTAAACAGATATTTATGTGTTTCCACAGGCTTCAGCGTCACCTCGTCTCCATTCATGGTCATAAGCGATGTATGCACCTTTTTTATCTCAGAATGGGTAACATCATAAAGGGTACGGTTTTTATATTCCTGTGCTTTTCCGTCGTTCCAGTTCTGCACCGGACGGTAATAGCCGGTAATACGGCTGTAAACTTCGGCTTTTTTGCCGCATTTCGGACAGGTAAAATGCTCACCGCTGATATATCCATGCTCCGGGCATACGGAATAGGTAGGCGAAATAGTGTAATACGGCAGCTTATAATTCTCTGCGATTTTTCTTACAAGGGAAGCGGCTGCCTTCCAGTCAGGAAGCTTTTCTCCCAGGAAGCCATGGAATACCGTTCCTGATGTATATAACACCTGAAGCTCATCCTGAATATCAAGAGCATCAAAAATATCACTGGAATATTCCACAGGAAGATGAGAGCTGTTTGTATAATAAGGCACATCTCCCTTGCTTCCCGCTGTGCGGATATCAGGCCAGCGCTCTCTGTCATGCTTTGCCAGACGATATGCTGTGGATTCTGCCGGAGATGCTTCCAGATTAAAGAGCTCTCCGGGATACTCTTCCTGATAATCAGAAAGCCGTGCCCTCATATGCTCCAGGACTTCCTTTGTAAACTTCTGTGTGCGCGGATCTGTCATGTCACATCCCAGCCAGCAGGCATTCAGCCCCGCTTCATTCATTCCCACAAGGCCAATGGTTGAAAAGTGATTATCAAAGCTTCCCAGATACCGTTTGGTATAAGGATACAGTCCCTCATTGAGGAGCTTGGTGATGATTTCTCTCTTAATGTGAAGGGAACGTGCCGCAAGATCCATTATATGATCCAGACGGCGGTAAAACTCCTCCGGTGTTTTTGAAAGATAAGCGATCCTGGGCATATTAATGGTCACTACACCCACAGATCCGGTGCTCTCTCCGGAACCGAAGAATCCGCCGCTCTTTTTTCGCAGTTCACGAAGATCAAGACGGAGTCTGCAGCACATGCTCCGGATATCGCTTGGCTTCATGTCGCTGTTGATATAATTGGAAAAATAAGGAGTTCCGTATTTGGCCGTCATTTCAAACAACAGGCGATTATTCTCTGTATCGGACCAGTCAAAATCACGGGTAATGGAATAGGTCGGGATGGGATACTGGAATCCCCGTCCGTTGGCATCGCCTTCGATCATGGTTTCGATAAAGGCTTTGTTGATCATATCCATTTCCTTTTTGCAGTCTTTATATTTAAAATCCATTTCTTTGCCGCCTACGATAGCCGGAAGCTCTGCCAGGTCATCCGGAACTGTCCAGTCAAGAGTAATATTAGAAAAAGGCGCCTGGGTTCCCCAGCGGCTGGGAGTATTAACACCATATATAAAGGATTCAATACATTTTTTGACTTCTTTATAAGTGAGGTTGTCCACCTTCACAAAAGGAGCCAGATATGTGTCAAAAGAAGAAAATGCCTGTGCTCCTGCCCATTCATTCTGCATAATGCCCAGGAAATTTACCATCTGATTACAGAGCACGCTTAAATGTCTGGCCGGCGCAGACGTAATCTTACCTTCTATGCCGCCCAGCCCCTCCTGAATCAGCTGCTTCAGGGACCATCCTGCACAATATCCGGTAAGCATGGAAAGATCATGGATATGCATGTCTGCATTTCTGTGTGCATCTGCGATCTCACAGTCATATATCTCAGACAGCCAGTAATTGGCAGTTACTGCACCGGAATTGCTGAGAATCAGTCCTCCCACAGAATAGGTTACCGTGGAATTTTCTTTTACACGCCAGTCCTCCACCTTCACATAGCTGTCAACGATTTCCTTATAATCCAGAATCGTTGACTTCATATTACGGATTTTTTCCCGCTGCTTCCTGTAAAGAATATACGCTTTTGCCACATCAGCATATCCCGCCTGGATCAGGACATTTTCTACACTGTCCTGAATATCCTCCACAGAAATCCTGTCTTTACTTATCTTATTCTGAAAATCAGCCGTTACTCTCAAACTGAGAAGCTCTATCATATCCTGACTGTAGCATTTTTCTTTTGCCTGAAAGGCTTTATCGATAGCAGACTCAATTTTTTTCATTTGAAAATCTGCAATTTCTCCGTCTCTTTTCACTACCTGAAACATTTTATACAACTCCATTTCTTTTTCTGAATCCATACTCTCCTGAGCGCTTTAGACTCATTTTAACAAACAAATGTATATTCGTCAACACAAAAAACACCATATATTGTGCCATTTTGTTCTATGCACACTATATGGTGTTCAATTTTTATTATAACAAACGATGGTATATTTCTCTTGGAACCCGGGCTTTTACAGCAATTCCGGCATCTGTGTACTCCTCCTCAAGGAGCTGGCCATACTCCCGGATCAGCTGCATTCTGCCGGCCTCACTGTAAGGAAAAAGCCGTTCAATATACACCTGACCTTCTGCAAGGAATCTGGAAAGTACTCTGTCCAGTTCCTCCAGTCCCTCTCCTGTTTTCGCAGAAATTTTTATTGTTTCATCGGCCCGGAAATCCCGGATCTGCTCCCTGCTTTCTGCCAGATCCTGCTTATTTAAAAGAGTGATCGTTGGTTTTCCCAGAGCCTCAAGGTCACGGAGAGTTTCATATACAACATGCATCTGCATTTCCGCCTGGGGATTGGAAGCATCCACCACATGGATGATATAATCCGCATATTTTGCCTCTTCCAGAGTACTCTTAAAAGCTTCTACAAGATGATGGGGAAGCTTTCTGATAAAACCGACCGTATCCGTCAGAAGGATCTGCTGGCCGTCCTTTAGGGTCATCTGCCTGGTGGTAGGATCCAGAGTGGCAAACAGCTTATCCTCCGACAGAACATCTGCACCGGTCAGCCTGTTCAGCAGAGTAGATTTGCCTGCATTGGTATATCCCACTATTGCAGCCGTTTTCAGATTTCCCCTGGCCCGTCCGCTGCGCAGCAGCTGACGATGTCTTTCCACCTGGGAAAGCTCCTGCTTCAAAGCAGAAATTCTTGTACGGATCAGACGCCGGTCTGTTTCCAGCTTCTTCTCGCCGGGACCTCTTGTACCGATTCCGCCGCCCAGCCTTGACAGGGATTCTCTCAATCCCACCAGCCTTGCCGCGCGATAACGGAGCTGCGCCAGCTCCACCTGTATTTTTCCCTCACTTGTAACCGCTCTGGATGCAAAGATATCAAGGATCAGCAAAGTTCTGTCCATCACTTTACATTCCAGCTCCCGCTCCAGATTATTCAGCTGGGCAGGGGACAGCTCATCGTCACAGATAATTCCGGTGGCATCCATAGCCAGCACAAGCGAACGTACTTCTTCTATTTTCCCTTTTCCTATATAGGTTCCCGGATGCACCGCTTCCCTGTTCTGGATCACACTTCCCACAGTTACGGCTCCTGCCGTGGCTGCCAGTTCTCTCAGCTCTTCCAGGGACTCCACTGTATCCTCCCCGTCATTGAGCTGAATTCCCACAAGAACCACACGTTCCTGCAGTTTTTCAAAATACTCCATATGGTCTCCTTCAGATTTACTCTAAAAGTCCTGAACAAAAACTGTCCGTTACTGTACTCTGGAATTCAGAAATACCAGCTCGCGGGAAATATTCTCATCATCCGGAAACATTTCCAGGTATTCCTGCGCCTTTGCCTTTGCTGTGGAAAAATCCAGCATTTTCTCATACACAACGATCTCATTATACAGAAGACTCTGCATTTCACCAGTGCTGGCATTAGGCAGTCCGCTGGAAATATCATTAAGAGCCGCCTCATAATTGCCTTCTGCGATGTCACACAATGCCAGGCCGTTATATCCTTCTGCGGAATCTCCCACTGCTGAAATATACTGCTGGTACATAGCCCGTGCATTTGAGATATCATTCTGCCCCAGATATACCATTCCCAGCAGAAGAAGCGCCTGGGTACTGTCCTCATGGGTTGCCTTTATCAGCTCACTTTTTGCGCTGTTATAGTCTTCCATATAATAATAGATCTGCCCTCTGTTACAGTAATCCTCAGCAGTTTTAGGTTCCTCTGTCAGCGTCGCCTCCAGATAACGGGTTCCGTCTGCCTCCATATCTACTTCCAGATAGGCTTCATAGATCCTGATCGCCATATCATAGCCGGAATCCTCTATATACGCCTGATCAAAATCAGCAGCCGCCTCATCATAAGAATCCATCGCCAGAGCCACCTTTCCCGTAAGGAAATACGTATCTGCATCCATGGTAAAATCTTCTGAGATCGTCTGGCAGTCTGCCATGGCGTCATCAAGCATACCCGCCTTCAGTTCTGCCGTGGCACGGTAGGAAAGCACATCCTTTTTCAGGGTATCTGATATTTTTTCACACTGAAGAGCCTTTGTAAAATATTCACAGGCCCGGGTGTAATCTCCCATATAAAAGCATGAAAGACCAGCCCCCCGATAAGACTGGGGAATCTTTATTTCATTTGCCACGGATGCCTCATAGCCCGCCAGTGCCTGCTCATAGCTTCCCTGATCCAGATCCAGCTCCGCCTGCTTGTACGTATTCATTTCTTCACTGCTGCCGCAGCCTGTCACGGCAAGACTGCTTACGCATACGGCTAATATGACTGCTGCCCTTTTTCTTCTCATGGTTCTATAATCAATCCTTCAGCTTCCATAACATTTACAACATCTTCCACATATTTGCGGCAGATCTCATCTGTTCCTGCCTCTACCATAACACGAATCACAGGTTCTGTGCCGCTTTCCCTGACAAGGATCCTTCCTTCTCCTCCCAATGCCACTGCCGCATTGTGAACTGCCTCTTTTACCTTCGGATTCTCCCGTGCAGTTTTCTTATCAGCAACACGTACATTGCGCAGAATCTGAGGATACACCTTCATATCCTTTGCCAGATCGCAGAGAGTTGATTTTTTCTCCACACAGGCTTCCATCAGCATCAGAGATGTAAGGATTCCGTCTCCGGTGGCAGCGTAACGACTGAAAATAATATGACCTGACTGTTCTCCTCCAAGGCTGAAGTTGTTAGCCATCATATTTTCTGCCACATATTTATCACCTACGGCTGTCTGCTCATAGCGGATACCTTCTTTTTCGAAGGCCTTGTAAAGTCCCAGATTAGACATTACTGTTGTCACTACTGTGTCATTATTCAGTTTGCCCTGTTCCTTCATGTATTTTCCGCAGACATACATGATCTTATCTCCGTCGATCACATTTCCCTTATGGTCCACGGCAATACAGCGGTCTGCATCTCCGTCATAGGCAAAGCCCACATCCAGGCCGTGATCAACCACGTACTGGCGAAGAACCTCGATATGAGTGGAGCCGCAGTTGGTATTGATATTGGTGCCGTCCGGCTGATTATTGATCACATAGGTTTTGGCACGAAGGGCATCAAATACACTTTTGGCAATGGCAGAAGAGCTGCCGTTGGAACAATCCAGACCAACCTTGATATTTTTGAAATCACGGCAGGGAATGGAAATAAGATATCCGATGTAGCGGTTACGTCCGGATGCAAAATCTATGGTACGTCCGATGTCTTCTCCAGTAGCAAGAGGAAGCTCCTCGATCTTTCCATCCAGATATGCTTCAATACGCTCCTCAATGGATGCCTCGATTTTCTGGCCGTTTCCGTTCAGAAGCTTGATTCCGTTATCATAAAAAGGATTATGGCTGGCGGAAATCATAATTCCACAGTCAAAATCTTCTGTTCTTACTGCATAGGACACACTTGGAGTAGTGGTTACATGAAGCAGATACGCATCTGCGCCGGATGCTGTCAGACCTGCAACCAGGGCATATTCATACATATAGCTGCTTCTGCGGGTATCTTTTCCGATTACGATCTTGGCTTTATGCGTACGTCCGTAATACCATCCTACATAACGCCCCACCTTAAAAGCATGGTCCACCGTCAGCTTTACATTTGCTTCACCGCGAAAGCCGTCTGTTCCAAAATATTTTCCCACGATAATCCTCTCCTTATTCTTACAAATTATTCATACAGACCATCAGGATATACTCCTGCTTCCGTCAGTGCACGGAACGCATCCATGACTGCCTGTTTATCCTCCTGATAGGTTACACCAAACCACTCATCCTTTGTTTCCAGAACCTCAACCTGAGTCTTTCCTGACTGGATCATTCCATCAATCATAGTTGGAAGAAGATATTCTTTTTTCAGATCCTGCGGATCCAGCTTTTCCAGAAATTCCACAAATCCCTTTTCAAGAGAATCCATAAAATCCGGTGTAAGTCCCCACATATTCATGGATACCAGATTTTTCACATCCAGAGGCACAGCTGTTCCGTCTTCGCGGCGTTCCTCCGCTCCCTGAGGAGTTTTGAAGATATTATGTGTTTCTGTCACACCGGTCAGCATGCCGTCTGTAATATGGCAGATTCCCCTTGTCACACTGCCGTTGTCACTTAAGGTATTTCCCAGGCGGAAACCAGCCATACAGATATGGACCCGGCCGTCATCCGGATGCTCGCTTACCAGATAATCATGCACCTTCACATACGCTTCTTTTCCGTAATAATCATCTGCATTAATAACGGCAAAAGGCTCATTCAACACCTTTTTCGCCGCAAGCACTGCCTGACCGGTACCCCATGGCTTTGTACGTCCCTCCGGCTTTGTAAAGCCTGCAGGCAGATCCTCCAATGACTGAAATGCATATTCCACTTCTGTGATCTTCTCGATACGGTTTCCGATGATTCGACGGAAATCTTCTTCCAGATCCCTGCGGATAATGAATACCACCTTGTTAAAGCCTGCCTCCAGTGCATCCCGGATGGAATAGTCCATAATAATCTCACCTTTTGGTCCCACCGGTGCCAGCTGCTTCACTCCTTTGCCGAAACGGCTGCCAATGCCTGCCGCCATAATTACCAATGCAGTCTTTTTCATTTCTTTCTCCTTCATAATTGTAGTACTGTTTTTCATTTTTTTCTAAGCCTGTTCCTGAAGATTACTCAGTTTCGCTGCCTGATCAGCTGTGATCAGACTGTTAATGATCTCGTCCAGATCTCCGTTTAAAATGGCATCCAGACGGTGAAGTGTAAGTTTGATTCTGTGATCCGTTACTCTTCCCTGGGGGAAATTGTAAGTACGGATCTTTTCAGAACGGTCACCTGTTCCGATCTGACTTCTTCTCAGTTCAGCCTCCGCATCGTGGGCTTTCTGCTGCTCAATATCGTATAATTTTGCACGCAGAAGCGCAAATGCCTTTGCTTTATTCTGAAGCTGTGATTTTTCCGTCTGGCTGTAAACCACGATTCCTGTGGGATAGTGGGTCAGACGAACCGCGGAGTCTGTGGTATTGACACACTGACCGCCGTTTCCTGACGCACGCATTACGTCAATTCGAATATCCTTTTCGTCAATTACAACATCCACTTCCTCCACTTCCGGCATGATTGCCACCGTACAGGTAGATGTATGGATTCTGCCGCCGGATTCTGTTTCCGGAACACGCTGTACACGGTGTACACCGCTTTCATATTTCAGGCGGGAATAAGCACCGTTTCCGATAATGGTAAATGTTACCTCTTTAAAGCCTCCGATCCCGTTTTCGTTCACACTGGCCAGCTCTGTTCTCCAACGCTGGGACTCTGCATATTTCACATACATACGGTAAATCTCCGCCGCAAAGAGAGCTGCCTCATCACCGCCTGCGCCGGCACGGATTTCCACAATAACATTTTTGCTGTCATTGGGGTCTTTTGGAAGAAGAAGTATCTTCAGCTCATGCTCCAGCTCCTCCACATTCTTCTTTGCATCAGAGAGCTCCTCTTTGAGCATTTCCCGCATTTCTTCGTCTTTCTCTGATTCCAGCATGGAAAGACTGTCTGCAATAGTTTCTTTATTCTTTTTATATTCTTTATATGCATCCACAATGGGCTGCAGTTCACTCTGTTCTTTCATCAGCTTCTGGAAGCGCGCCTTGTCCGCGGTTACATCGGGCTCCCCAATCTCGTTGAGCACTTCCTCAAAGCGGATCAGCAAATCCTCTAATCTGTCAAACATGGTATTCCTCCTACATTATTTTATCTGTTTCCTGCTCTTTATTCCAGCGGCCTGTCACCACCCGGTCCAGACCGGCCAGATCCTGCAATACCTTCACCTCATCAAATCCTGCAGACTCCATAAGCGCAGAAACCTCTTTTCCCTGGCTGCAGCCGATCTCATAAGCCAGCATACCGCCCGGTTTCAGAAAATCTCCTGCCTGCTGTGTGATCTGCCTGTAAAAATACAAACCATCCTCCCGGCCGTCAAGGGCAAGAACGGGATCGTGGAGGCGAACCTCCTCCATCAGGCCGTCCAGCTCACCTGTGGCAATGTAGGGAGGGTTTGAAATAAGCATATCATACTTCTCCTGTTCTTTTCCATCCTTCTGTTGAAAAAAAGAGGAACAAAATATGTCGCTTTCCACAAATTCTGCTCTTTTCTCTGTTTTCAGGCTGTCTGCATTTCTTTTTGCCACCTCCAGAGCCTTCGGCGAAATATCCGCTCCCACTCCGGATGCATCCTCTCTTTCTGCGAGAATACTTAAAAGAATACAGCCTGAACCGGTACACATATCCAGAATTCTGGGATTCTCTTTTTCTTTCAGCGCTTTCAGTGCTTCCTCTGCAAGGATTTCCGTATCCTGCCTGGGAATAAGAACGTTTTCGTTCACATAAAACTCATGGCCCATAAAAAATGCCTGATGGGTCAGATGCTGAAGAGGAATCCGTTCTGCCCTGGTTTTAATTAACCTGCGGTACTTTCTGCAAAGCTCCTCTCCTGCTTCTTCCTCTCCATGGGCCAGAAACCAGGCACGGCTTTTGCCCGCAGAAAATTCCAGAAGGAGCCATGCGTCCAGAGCTGCCTCTTCTATCCCGGCTTCCCTGAGAAAACCTGTTCCCTCTTTCAGGAGAGCCTCAAGGGTTCTCATGAGCAGCCTCCTCTGCCGGTATGTCCAGATCAAAATTTTCTTTTAAATATGTTCTCCAGTCAAAGACTGCCTCCACCGCCTTAATGGCTACCTCTGCCATATCCGGTGTAGGTTCTTTGGTAGTAAGCTTCTGCATGGCAAGACCGGGCTTACTCATAATGCAGGCGAATTTGCTGTCCGTCCTGCCGGCCCACTGAATGATCTCAAATGAAATTCCCGCAACCACCGGTACCATCAGAAGACGGCCGAACAGCCGTACCCAGTATACCGGTACAAGAACAAAAATAAAATGAAGGAAAATACTTACCAGCATTACCAGAAACAGGAAGCTGGTTCCGCAGCGTCTGTGCTGGCGGGAGCTCTTCATTACATTTTCCACAGTAAGGGGCATTCCGTTCTCCACACAGTTAATACATTTATGCTCTGCGCCATGATACATGAAGGTACGCTGAATATCCTTCATTCTGGAAATCAGCAGCATATATCCCATAAAAAGTCCCAGCTTCACAAAAGCCTCCACTATTGTGACAATAAACTCCGAAGCTCCTGCTTTTCTGCAGAGACTGGCAAGTACATAAGGCAGAAGCATAAATGCAGCCACAGAGATCACAATGGAAACTGCAACTGTGATATACAGAAGAAATTTGAACTGCTTATCTTCCTTTGCTTTTTTTGCCTGGCGCTCTTCCTCTGTCATGGCAGCTTCTTTTGCCGCTTCCTCCGCATCCTCCTCGTCTCCTGCAATCTCAGCAGAATACATCAGGCATTTTGTTCCTGTAACCAGGGAATCCACAAAGCTGACAACACCGCGGATCAGGGGCTTTCTCCATATGGGGGAGCTGCCGAATATACATTTGTAATCTTCAACTTTAATTTCTATTTCTTTATCCGGACGGCGGACTGCTGTTGCGTATTTATCCTTATGACGCATCATAATGCCTTCCATGACCGCCTGCCCGCCAATATTCGATGGTTTCATATTTTTTCTCCCAAATAGCAAAGAAAGGTTGAGATTTCCCAACCTCAACCTTCTCATCACCTATATTCTGTATAATTATTTGTTCAAGCCGTATTTCTTATTGAACTTATCGATACGTCCGCGAGCCTGAGCTGCTTTCTGCTGACCTGTGTAGAATGGATGGCATTTGGAGCAGATTTCTACGTGGATGTCTTTCTTGGTAGAACCTGTTACAAAAGTATTTCCACAGTTACAGGTAACAGTTGCCTGATAGTAGTTCGGATGGATTCCTTCTTTCATGATTTTCACCTCTCTGTATACGTTCTATTTTCTATTCGCATTAATCTGACGAATTAACTATTAAACAGCTTTTTGATTATAGCATACGCTTCTTCCAAATGCAAGGTATTTATAAAAATTTCTGTTTTTTCACTGTCTGGATAAATTCCGCATTATTCCTGGTTCTTGAAAACATATTTAAAATCTGTTCCACAGCATCCTCGGACTTCATGCCGTTGAGCGCTTTGCGCATAATGTACACCGCTTCCTGCTCTTCCTTACTAAACAGCAGATCTTCCCGTCTGGTGCCGGATTTCTGAATATCAATGGCAGGAAATACTCTTTTTTCCTGAAGCTTACGGTCAAGCACCAGCTCCATATTTCCTGTTCCCTTAAACTCTTCATAAATTACATCATCCATCTTACTTCCGGTATCCACAAGAGCCGTTGCCAGAATGGTCAGGCTTCCGCCCTCCCGCATATTCCGGGCTGCACCGAAAAATCTTTTGGGCATATGCAGGGCCGCCGGATCAAGACCTCCTGATAAAGTCCTTCCGCTGGGGGGAATGATCAGGTTATATGCTCTTGCAAGACGGGTAATGGAATCCAGAAGAATGGTCACGTCTTTTTTATGCTCCACAAGACGGCGCGCACGCTCTATTACCATCTCGGAAACACGCTTGTGATGCTCCGGAAGCTCGTCAAATGTGGAATAGATCACCTCCACATTAGACCCCTGAATGGCTTCCCGGATATCTGTAACCTCTTCCGGACGCTCATCAATAAGAAGAATGATCAGATGCATATCCGGGTTGTTCCGAAGAATCGACTTGGCCACGTCCTTCAGAAGGGTGGTTTTTCCGGCCTTCGGCGGAGAAACGATCATACCTCTCTGCCCCTTGCCAATGGGACTGATCAAATCCACAATACGCATGGCTGTGGTTCCGCCGCTTCTCTCCATTATAAGCCTTTCGTTTGGAAAAATCGGTGTCATGTCTTCAAAATTATATCTCTTTGGTCCTTCACTTGGCGGAAAACCGTTAATAGATGTAAGATATAACAGAGCACTGAATTTCTCGCCCTGTGTTTTAATACGGATATTTCCCTGAATAATATCACCTGTTTTTAAATTAAAACGGCGGATCTGGGAAGGGGAAACATATATATCGTTTTCTCCCGGCATGTAGTTTTCACACCTGATAAAGCCGTAACCGTCCGGCAGTACCTCCAGAATTCCGTTGGCTTTCTCGCCGCTGTCAAGCTGAACCGTTTCTGCCTGAGGCTGGTATCCGTAATTATTTCCGGTATTGCCTTCGGTGTAACCACCGGTACTGCCCGATGTACTTCCTGATGTACTTGCGCTATTCAGGACACGATTTTCTCTCGGCTGCCGCGGGCGCTCCTTACCGGAATGGATATGCTGTTCCCGCTCCTGCTGCTGTGCGTTTTCACGTTCATCCTCTTCCAGCATTCTTTCAATCAGTTCCGGCTTTCTCAGACCGGAAACTCCTTTTAAACCTCTGGACTTTGCCAGATCCTTCAAAACTGTTAAAGATAAAGACTCATATTTTTCTCTCATAAAAAATCCTCTGCCTTTTCATTTTGTTCTTATGTTTCTTTATATAAAATATTAATAAGCAATATATAAAACCGGGGGCTTTTGTCTGAACCGACAAGATCTTCAAAAGAATTTTAGCCTTCTCAGGTATGAGTTTAACACAATTCTGATTGCCTGTCTACCTTCCCGCCTGTTTTACCTGATACCATTATTTCTTTATTCTTCCATGACAGATAACTTATAATATTTCAGAAGGGGATTGTCACCCGCTTCTGAAATATTATACACAGGCCTTGTTTTTTTTTGCAAGCAATATTTATCAACCTGTTTTTACATATTTCGATGTTTCCGAAAAAAAATAAGTAATAACCCGACAAAAAAAAGCCCCGGTATCGTGAATACCCGGACTTTTTTTATTTATTATTATCTCCAGATAGGACCGTAAACAGATTGAAGCTTGGAAATCTGCGCATCTGTCATTTTTCCGATGGCATTCTGAATCGCTGTATAGGTCTCACTGCGTGAACCTTTCAGTCTTACAGGATTCTGTACGTAATCTTTCACAGATTCTGCAAAATATTCTGAGCTGTTCTGGGTTGCATATGCCACATTGACTCCCTGATATTTGTCTTTCTCTCTGTTATAAACAGCCGTAAAGGAATTCTTATCTGCTCCTCCGGCCGCAAACGCCAGGAAATGTCCCAGTTCATGATAAATTGTGTCATCTTCTCTCTGAAGAGTGATCACTCTGTTCCTTGCATCAAAATGTCCTGCGAAATGAACGGAAGAATCAATAACCACTTTGAAGCCCAGCTTCTTATATACATAAATCACACTCTTGTCCATCTGCGGAGCAATCTTTGCAACATCCACCTCGTATTTTCCGGACTGGGATGCAGACTGGGATGAGGTCTGAACAACTGCTGCCCCGTCATCATCCGAAAATACAGCGGCACTGTTTGATACTGCCTGCTGCTGTACGGTAGTCGTTGTCTTCACCGTAGTGGTAACCTTCTTCGTTACAAGTTTTTTATTTGATTTTTTCTGGTACTTTTCTGTGGTGGCAGTACGAACCGTCGTTTCTGTTTTTACAGTAGTTGTGGCATTTTTTTTGACTGTTTTAGTAGAAACCTTCTTGGTAACAGGAAGTTTCTTAGTGTAGGTTTTCTTGGATTTACTTTTCAGCTTAACCTTTTTCTGTGTTGTCTTTGTTTTACTGCTTGTCTTTGTGGAAACCTTAGGTGCAGATGCCAGAGGTGTTTCATCCTCCTCAACGGATACCGTCAGTACGGGATCCGCGGCATACTCGGGAATCTCTGCCACACGGCTGAAATCCTGCATAATCACAGTGCTTCCAATTGTCACAACTGCTGCCAGAAGTGCACACCCGGCAGCAAATGATCCGCCCCTGAATCTTTCTCTTATTTTCATATGTTCCATCCTTTCTTCCTGAAACAAAACGATCTTATCAACTGATATTTTTAATTACCCGGTATCCTGACATCAGTAATCCGCCTGCCAGATTCCTTTCCGGAAAGCAAAAAACCGCTTACCCTGTAAAACACAGGGAAAACGGTTACCTTTTCAAGAAAATGATGGAATATTCTCTTCATCATCAGAAAATCTGATGCGGCAACCGGCTGTCATAGTATATAACCTTAGACCCTTGGCTTTGCGTCCCCGTTTTTCAACAGGTTTGCCTTTTTTCTTATTCTCATTCTATATTATTTTTTGTCAATTGTCAATTGCAATTCCTGACTTTTTTTCTAAACGGAAGCCATAATCCCTTTATTTCAGGGAGACATTTCCCAGTCTTGCAAAATTCCTTCCTTCGATGGATATTGTCAGATCCTGCGCCCCGGTCACATCGATTACAAAATCATCCGGCTGCATACCACTCTGGATTACATCTGACTGGTATTTTCTCTCTCCGTCCACATCCACCGCTATATATGTATTAGTAGAAGAAATATTACGATAATGATAATTCATAAACGCTCTCGCAGAAAAAGTGGTATACTTTCCATCCAGAGCATACGTCATGGTATTCACAAAATCAGACATGTTCCCTGCCAGTACGTTATAATATATTTCCCCGTTACTGTCCCTGGCATTTGTAAGAAAACGCTGTGTATTTGTATTATCCCGCACCGGAAGACTTTCCAGCGGATTCACATTTTTCCACGGTGAATCATGCCTGGAATTATAATCTGTCTCCTGCTCCGAAAAGACGGCATCTGCTATACGCAGTTCATTAGCTCCCTGGATCACAATTTCAAGCTCTTTTTTTCCTGTCAGATCAAGACAGAAGGATTCCGGCTCATATTCCTCATTGTAAGGATGGGCAAAGAATTTACATTCTCCATCCAGATAGAGACCCACATAGCCGTAATAATTATCTTCCCCCAGATAATCATAATTTAAAAATACCTTTCCCTGAAAATAATTATACTCTTCATCCAGGGAATCCAGCTCCACTGAAAAACAGTTTTCATCATCAATACAGTCTCCGCCTATGGCATTGCCATAATATATCCCCTGTCCGTCCCTGGAAAAACGATAAGCCACCAGACGGGAATTATTCTCAGTCAGCAGATCCCGAAGCTTCAGACTGGCTGCTTCCGGTTCCGGAGACGGCTCTGCCGCAGGTTCCGGCTCATTCTTCTCTTTTTGGGCCTCCGAACTGACCAGCTTATCCACGAAGTGAGGTACTGCATAAAACACTGCCGAAGACAAAAGCAAAACTGCAAGTATCACTGCCGGTATTTTCCATATTCCGTTTTTCTTTTTTCTGCCGGAGGAAACCAACGTTTCTTCTTCATAGCCACTGCGGGGTTCTCTGAGCGTTTCTTCACCGCTGAAAGATTCTTTTAATGATCCTGTATCGGTTCTTACATTCAGAAGTGCATTTTTCATTGCCGAAGCCGACATAAATCTCTTCCCCGGGTCCGGATCACAGGCATACAAAATAACCTGCGCCATATCATAAGACGCATCACAGGGTGCGGGAAGCGGCTCTCCATCCAGACGGCGGCGCACTGCTCCTATCCGTTCTCCCGGGCTCATAAGCTGTCGTTCTGTTTCAATGAAGGGCATCCTGTTTCTGTTCATAAACCGGTACAGCACCAGGCCAAGGGAATAAATATCTGCTGTGGCATCATATTCCCGTCCCTGTTCAATTTCAGGTGCCATATAATTATAGGTTCCTTTTCTGGAAAAACCGCCGGAAACATTCTCAAGCCTGCGCGCAATTCCAAAATCTCCCAGCTTAAAGTCGCCAAAATCATTGACAAAAATATTCTCCGGCTTAATATCTCTGTGGATAACGCCGCGTTTTTCACAGAGTTCCAGAGCCGTACAGATATCACAGCCAAGCTTTATGACTTCTTTCTCACTGAGCTCTCTGCCTCTGATGTAGCCGGTAAAAGGTGTAAGCAATTCCATACGGATATAAATCTCCCATCCGATCTCCTGTTCCCTTTCCACAACCTTATAATCCTCTACGCTTACAATATTCTGTACACCTTTAAAGGATTCCATGATCTGGATTTCACTGATAAAATCGTTTACCACACCCTGAAGATAGGTTCTGGTCTCATTTTTCGTCAGTCCCTCTGAGCGAAGAGAATCCACTTCTGACTGGTTTTGGGGAATAGAAATCACCTTGATCGCAGACCGGCTTGTCACACTATGCTCCTGTCTTGCAGCCTCATAAACCACACCAAAGGTTCCGCGGCCGATTTCTCTTACTATCTGCCACTCAGGCCAGACTGTTTTCCCTAAATCATTTGCCATTGCCATACACTCCTAAATTTCCCGTTTCTGAAACTGACTTGTCCTTCCGCTCAGCACTCTGTGTCCGAAGCGGCGGCACCTTCTGAAATATTATATCACCGCACCAAAATGCCTGCAACAACTTACTATGCTCGCAAATAAAGGCTTTATTCAGGAATGTTGACTTCCTGAACATTTTCTTTATAATAAAATTGTATTATGATGTATTTTACTGTGAACCCAATTCATTATAAGGAAATATAATATGCGCAAGGCTTTTATCTCAGTTTTTGTTTTTCTGATCCTTCTCTGTCTCTGCCTGTGTTTTTCAGGCTGCGGCAAGACCGGCTCGGATCAGGCTGACCAGTCCGCCGCAGACAACACGGCTGCTTCTTCCGCAGAAGAGCCTCCGGATTATTCTCCGCTGCAGGTGCTGGTCCCCCAGGCTCCCGGTGAAAAAACTGTGGGATATGCCCCTTTAATCCTGGATATTTCCAACACAGACCAGGGATACTGTATCGCTCAGGCAGACAATGATTCCTCCAGGATCAACCTTCAGATTCTGTCTCCCGGCGATGTCACTTACTCCTATTTTCTGAACGCAGGAGAAAATGCTGTCATTCCTTTCACCTGCGGCAATGGTACATATCAGGTTACCTGTTATCAGCAGGTACAGGATGACCAGTATGCAGCACTTTTTGCAGAAACTCTGGAAGTCTCTCTGGGAAATGATTTTTATCCGTTTTTATATCCCAACCAGTATGTAAATTTTTCCCCGGACTCAATGGCAAGCCAAAAAGCCCTTTCCATACTGGATGAAAATGCTTCTGATATAGAAGCACTGGATGTCATTTATCAATTCGTAACCAGTCGGATCACATATGATGAAGAAAAGGCTGCTTCTGTTGAAACAGGATATCTTCCCGATGTGGATGAAACCCTGGAAACAGGAACCGGTATCTGCTTTGATTATGCAGCACTGATAACCGCCATGCTCCGTTCCCGGGATATTCCCTGCAAACTGCAGATCGGCTACTCCGGCACCATCAAGCATGCATGGATCGATGTATACATCCGCTCAAAGGGCTGGGTAAACAAAGCAATTTCTTTTGACGAAGACACCTGGACCAGGATGGACCCTACCTTTGATTCCACCAGCGAGGACAGTGAAGCCATCCAGGATTATATTGGCGACGGAAGCAATTACACCGTCCAGTTTACCCGCTGACCGCCACAAAAAGGAGAACAAAATCATGACAAATCAATTGACAAATCAGGAGCTTTTTCATTTCTGCCAGCAATTTTCCATTCTTTTAAAGGTAGGAATCTCCGCCATAGAAGCACTGGATCTTCTCAGTGAAGACAGTCATCAGAAAGAGACAAAAGAACTTCTGGAAAAAATTCAGAACGCTTTACAGGAATCCGGCTCCCTGGCTGTGGCTCTTAAAGAAACCGGCCGCTTTCCGGATTTTATGACAGCCTATGTAAAGACCGGTGAAGAAACGGGATGTCTTGACGAGGTTATGGAAAGCCTGGCAGAACATTATGAGCAGGAATCCGCCATCCGCGAACAGCTTCGCAGTGCAGTTACCTATCCGCTGATCATGCTGGGAATGATGGGAGCCGTCATGATACTGCTTCTGACAAAGGTCCTGCCGGTTTTTCAGCAGGTTTTCCACCAGATGGGTCTTGAGATGAACAGCTTTTCCACAGGTCTTCTGAAAATCGGCCGCTTTTTTTCCGGATATACGTTTCTGATTCCTCTGGCACTGATCATTGCACTTATCTTTGCCGGACTGTGTTTCCTGTATTTCGGAAAGGGAATCTCCCCCGGAAAGATTTTACAAAAACTTCCTTTCCTTAGAAGCTTTCTTATTTCTCTGGATTACAGCCGTATCTCCCAGGGAATCTGCCTTGGACTGCGAAGCGGCCTTGATCCTTCCTCCAGCCTGCAGCTTGCCCTGGGAATGATTTCCCAGCCAACTGTCAGAGCCCGGGCTGAGGATACTCTGAAGCTTCTTTCACAGGGTGAGCTTTTTGAAGATGCCCTTACCCGTTCCGGGCTGTATCAGGGAATGGAAGCACGTCTTCTGCGCATCGGATTTCATGCCGGTTCTGCAGACGAGGTTATGAGAAAGCTCTCTCTCAGGTATCAGGAGGACTCTGCAGAAAAAATCGCAAATACCATCTCCATTGTAGAGCCAACTATTGTAATCGTGCTTTCCCTTCTGGTTGGACTGGTATTGCTTTCTGTAATGCTGCCTCTTCTGGGAATTCTTGCAGAAATGGCAATGTGAGGTGACCGAATATGGAATTATTTGAAGACCGCCGGAGACGTTTCTTGAGAAGATTTCGCTTTTTTCTGCCCATTCTTCTGCTGCTCCTGCTATGCGGATTCTTTTATGCAGGAATCCGGATAACCTCCAAAGAAACATACACAAATGAACAGAAAACTCTGGAACAGGCTTTACTAAACAGTGCAGTACACGCCTATTCCCTGAACGGCTGCTATCCTGAAAGCCTTGACCAGTTCCTTGAAGAATACGGTATTCACTATGACCCGAACCGCTTTGTTGTGGAATATATTCCCAGCGGTTCCAATCTGTTTCCTTCTATTGATGTGATTCCCCTCCGGGAACAGAAAGGAGCCTTTCAATGAAAGAAAAATTGCAGCGCAGACATTCCGTTGATTCCCTGTTCGCTCTGCTTCTGTTTGGACTGTTCGTTCTCTTTCTGCTGATCCTGCTTTTGTTTTCCGCAAAAGCTTACAGAGTTTCTGTGGAAGAGCTTTCCGAAAACCAGAATCTGCATACGGCCGCCACTTACATTATTACAAAGTTCCGACAGCACGATAACGGCGGCGTTTCCACAGGATCTCTGGGCGAACTGGATGCCCTATGCTTCCGTGAAGAGCTTGCAGGCAAAGAATATACCACCTATCTTTATCTTCAGGACAATTCTTTGAAGGAGCTCTTTACTGCTTCAGAAAATCCGGCCGCTGTTCCGGAAATGGGTACTGTCATCGCATCCCTTTCAGATTTTCAGGCTGAAAATTTACCGGAAGGCTTTTTCCGGATCTGCCTGACAGATTCCCGAGGACAGACTTCGTCCTTTTTGCTTCATCCGGGAAGCTCCGATTCCCGTTCCTAGGAGGTGCACATGAAAAAAATATCACCCCATTCCAAAACCGCTCTATTTCTGATGGAAATGATCGTGTCACTTTTCTTTCTGGCACTGACATGCACCATCTGTATCCGGCTTTACGCTGACGCCGCCGCAAACCGCAGGCAGGCCCGTCAGCTGAACCATATTCAGGAGCTGACTGTCACCATGGGAGAAATACTGGAAGGCACTTCAGGCGCCCCCGAAGATTTTCTCCGGCTGCTGCCCGGAGGCACTGCAGACGGAAATAATCTGGATTACTACTTTGACCATGCCTGGCAAAGCTGCAGCCCGGAGGAAAGTATGTATCAGATGCATTATGAAAACAGCTCCACTGCCGCCCTGAAAAAAGGCATTTTAACTTTTTCGGACAGCCGGCAGAACATCCTGTATGAAATCACCCTGCAGTTTCCTTCAGGAAAGGAGGCGAGCCCATGAAAAAAAGCCGTATTTCTTTTGTTACAATGGGAATCCCCTCCTTATTCCTTGTTTTTTCAGTACTATGCCTTGTGATTCTGTCTCTGTTTACCTACAGTACCTCTATGCGCGACCTGCGCATGAGCCAGGCTGCCATGGAACAGACGGCTGCCTACTATGAAGCCTGCTCCAAAGCATCCGAAACATATGAACAGACAGAATTACTGCTGAGAGAACTTGCCGTCACCAGCCAAAACGAGAGTGAATATTACGCTTCCGCAGACAACTTCTTCCAAAAAACAGAAGAGCTTTTCTGGCAGCCGGATACAAAAACTCTTTCCGGAGATTTTGAAATTTCAGACACACAGCTTCTTCACATAGAGCTGCAGATTCTGTATCCGTCCCCTGCATCTTCTTCCTGCCTGAAAATCCTCACCTGGAACACACAGTCCTGCGGAAGCTGGAACCCTGACACCACACAGCCTGTATATAAAGGAGATAACCATGACACAGACAGCCATCCCTGAATTTTTATCTATTGCCACTGAAAAACATGCCTCTGATATTTTTATCATTGCCGGGCGCCCTCTCTCAATCAAAATCGAAGGAAAGCTTTCCAATATGGGAGACCGTCTGATGCCCCAGCAGACATCAGAGCTGATCCATACCCTGTATGAGCTGGCCGGCCAAAGAGACATTTCCCATCTGCTCTCCAAAGGAGACGATGACTTTTCTTTTTCTATCCCCGGCCTGTCCCGTTTCCGCGTAAACGCTTACCGCCAGAGAGGTTCTCTGGCGGCTGTCATCCGGGTCATTGCCTTTGAGCTTCCTGATCCGGAACAGCTTCATATTCCCCGGGAAGTCATGTCCGCCGCTGATTATACAAAGGGCATGGTCCTGGTTACAGGACCGGCAGGCAGCGGAAAATCCACCACTCTTGCCTGTCTGATCGACCGGATCAACCATACAAGAGAAGGTCACATTATTACACTGGAAGATCCCCTGGAATACCTGCATCGCCACAACAAATGCATTGTAAGTCAGCGCGAGATCTGCACAGATACAGAAAGCTATCTGATTTCTCTCAGAGCTACACTGCGCCAGAGTCCGGATGTCATCCTTCTGGGGGAAATGCGTGACTACGAGACAATTCAGACAGCCATGACTGCCGCAGAAACAGGGCATCTTGTTTTTTCCAGCCTGCATACCATCGGTGCATCCAACACCATCAGCCGAATCATGGATGTATTTGAGCCCAACCAGCAGCGGCAGGTGGCCACACAGCTTGCCATGATCCTGCAGGCAGTAATCTCCCAGCAGCTTGTCCCAAGTGTCAGCGGTCATAATATTCCTGTTTTTGAAGTGATGCGTCTGACTCCTGCCATCCGGAATATGATCCGTGATAACAAAATTCACCAGATCGACGGCGTCATTGCCTCCTCCGTTCAGGAAAATATGCTGTCCATGGACCAGAGCCTGATCACATTGTTCAAGCAGGGACAGATCACCCGGGAAACCGCCTTCAAATATGCCTCAAACCGCGATCTTCTCCAGCGCAGACTATAATCCAGTGTGATTTTCTTCATAACAATAAGGGCTGTTACATAATCATGCAGAACTTCGCCGCATGAATTATGCAACAGCCTCTTTGATTGCTGTTTACTAGCTGACTACACTTCCCACCAGCACATAGGATACCACATACATGATCACAGTTGCCATGATAATACCGCAGAAAATGGCCAGCGAGGATTTCTTTATATCAATATTCAGTAGAGATGCGATAAGAGAGCCGGTCCAGGCTCCTGTTCCGGGAAGAGGAATCCCCACAAAAAGCATAAGTCCCAGAAACTCAAATTTCTCGATGGTGCTGCTCTTTCCCAGAGCTCTTTCTTCCAGTCTCGTTACAAGTCCCCGAAAAAGAGATGTTTTTTTCAGTAATTTAAATATCTGCTTTATAAACAGTAAAATAAACGGAATCGGGATAATATTGCCCACAATACAGATGGGAATAGCCCTGGATGCAGATATTTTCAGAAGAGACGCGGCAAGAAGACCGCCTCTCAGCTCCAGAATAGGAATCATAGAAATAATAAACACAACCGCTTCCGGAGAAATAAACTGAGAAAGATTCTCAGAAAACCATTGAACAAGAACTTCCATACTACCTCCTGTTTAAATATTCTTTTAAAAAGTCAATCAGCTTTTCCATTTCTGCCCTGGTACCGATAGAAATACGCAGATGATTGGAAATCCGTTCCTTTGAAAAGTAGCGAACATATATATGCTGTTCACGCAGTGCTTCAAAAATCTCTTTAGCCGGACAGCTTTCATGAGTGGCAAAAATAAAATTCGCCATGGAATCTTCAAAGGAAAAGCCCAGCTTGCGAAGCTCCTCTTTTGTCCATTCCCGTGTTTCTATGATTTTACGGCAGATCTCCCGGAAATATTCACGATCGCGGACAGATGCCACGCCTGCTGCAAGAGCAGTACGATCCATAGTATAAGAATTGAAAGAGTATTTCACATCATTAAGGTAGCGAATCAGTGCAGGATTTCCACAGGCAAATCCTATTCGCATACCGGCCATGGAACGTGATTTTGAAAAAGTCTGTACAATCAGAAGATTATCATATTTTTCTATGAGAGGAAGGGCTGATTTTGCTCCAAAATCCACATAAGCCTCATCTACGATCACAATTACATCCTGATTATGCTGTACGATCTCCTCTATATCCTCCTGTGACAGCTCCACTCCTGTAGGGGCATTGGGATTTGGGAAAATCACTCCGCCATTTTCACCGAAATAATCCTCTTTTTTAATATGAAACTTCTCATCCAGTGCCGGACATGTATACGGAATCCTGAAAAGATCCGCCCACACATCATAGAAAGAGTAGGTAATATCCGGAAAGAGCACAGGCTTATCAGAATTAAAGAAAGTGAGGAAGGACATGGCCAGAACATCATCAGAACCTACTCCCACAAAAACCTGTTCTTCTTTCAGACCGTAATTCTCTGCAATAGCTCTCACCAGTTCTCCTGCTGTGGGATCCGGGTAGAGACGCATAGTGTCTGTATCTATTTCCTTAATTGCTTTTTCCACTCCCGGTGCCGGAGGATATGGATTTTCATTTGTATTTAGCTTTATCATATCCGGCTGATTCGGCTGTTCTCCCGGTGTATAGGGAACCACTTTGCGGATATTTTCTTCCCATTTTTTCATTTTATCTCCTCTTTGGCTGGCTGTTTTCCAGCACAGCATTCATAAAAAATTTTCCTGTCGATTTATCACTGCTATTGTAAACATTCCCGCTCTGTTTGTCAAATGAATGTTATCCGGTCAGATTATTGGACTTATTCAAAACAGTCATTAAGTAATTTTCGATAGTTTCGTACGAAACTTTTTTATATTGACTTACGTTACCTTCTATGTTACTGTATAATCAGCGAATGAAAAGGAGATTTCCCATGAACGAACGACGCACGGCAATTGTTGAATATATTGCAGAGCACGGACGAACAGAAGTCGGAGTTTTATCTGAGAAGCTTCAGGTTTCCAAGGTAACTCTGCGCAAGGATCTTAATTATCTGGCAGAGCGGGGTGTTCTGCGCCGGGAACGTGGGTATGCTGTACCAAGCCGCCCGGAGGATATAAACTACCATATGGCATTCCACTTCAGCAGCAAGCAGAAAATCGCTCAGGCTGCCGCCGGCTGCGTCTGCGACGGGGAAACCGTCATGATCGAATCCAGCTCCACCTGCTCTCTTTTTGCAGAAGAGCTGGCTAAAAATCGCCAGAATATCACAATCGTAACCAATTCCCTTTATCTGGCCAATTATGTCCGCGGATATTCTTCTGTTCAGGTCATTCTTCTGGGAGGCACGCTGCAGCCTCAGAGTCAGTCTCTGGTCGGGCCTCTGACCCGGGAAGCCGTCCGTTCCTTCCATGTGGACAAAATGTTTACAGGCACAGACGGATATTCCAGAGATTTCGGTTTTACAGGTGATGATCTGATCCGGGCAGATACTCTTCAGTCCATGATAGATGCCGCCGCCAAAACCTACGTGCTGACCACTTCCGAGAAATTCAGCCGCCCCGGCGCTGTTTCTTTTCTGAAATTCGAGAATGTCCACGAGGTAATTACCGATGAGGGAATCCCTCCGGAAGAAAAAAAATATCTTGAAGATAAAGGTATTCGCGTTACGATTGCAAAATAAAACAGGAGGAATGAAACATGACAAACGTGAATCCTGCTCTGGTTCCCCAGCGCAGACTGAGTAACGGTATGGTGATTCCCGGCATAGGCATGGGAACCTTCGGCAATGACCGTTTTACTTCTTCCCAGGTTTCCGAAGCCGTCTATGGTGCCATCAAAGCAGGCTACCGCCTTTTTGACTGTGCCGCTGCATATGGGAACGAGAAAGAAATCGGCCAGGTATTCTCCCGTGCCTTCGCAGAAGGAATTGTACAGAGAAATGAAATGACCATTATGACAAAGGTCTGGAATGATATGCATGGACAAGGTGATGTACTGGTGGCCTGTGCCCAGAGTCTCCGTGATCTGAAGCTGGATTATCTTGATGTTTACATGGTTCACTGGCCATTTCCCAATTACCATGCACCGGGCGCTCATCTGGAGGGACGCAATCCTGACGCGGTGCCCTTCTCAGTGGAAGAATACATGACCACATGGCGCCAGATGGAAAAGCTGGTGGATATGGGACTTGTCCGTACCATCGGCATGTCAAATATGACCATAACAAAGCTGGAGCAGGTTCTTCCTCTCTGCCGTATCAAGCCAACCGTCCTGGAAGTGGAGATCAATCCCACTTTCCAGCAGCCCAGACTATTTGATTACTGCATGAAGCATCAGATCCTTCCCATCGCTTTCAGTCCTATGGGTTCTCCCTGCCGGCCGGAACGTGACACGGAGGAAGGCGATGTGGTGACTTTCCAGCTTCCACAGCTTGTAGAAATTGCCAGAGCACATAACTGCCACCCTGCAACGATCTGCGTAAAATGGGCTGTTCAGAGAGGACATGTGCCTATTCCTTTTTCTATATACGAAAATGAATACGTAGAAAATCTCCGCTGCACCACAGAAGATTTCCTCACAGAGGAAGAAATGAGTGCCATTGCTGCTGCAGATAAAAATTTCCGTCTGATTAAAGGCAAAGTATTTTTGTGGCCAGATGCAGCAGACTGGCATGATATCTGGGATAACGAAGATTAAAACATTCAAATTAAAATTATTTATATGGAGGAAAAATCATGAGATATTTATTAGACACAGCAAACCTGAATGCCATCCGCCGTTATACTGATATTTTCCCGATCGATGGAATCACGTCCAATCCTTCCATCGTAAAAAAAGAGGGGAAAATTGATTTCTTTGCGCATATGAATGAGATTCGTTCCGTCATCGGCATGGACAAATCTTTTCATATCCAGGTAACCGCAATGGATACTGAAGGTATGTTAAGGGATGCGGACACAATTTTAAATAAAGTAGATGATCAGGTTTTCATCAAAGTTCCGGTAACTATGGACGGAATCAAAGCCATCAAAATTCTGAAATCCCGCGGCATTAACGTAACCGCCACCGCAATTTACGGAAAAACTCAGAGCTTTCTGGCACTGGAGGCCGGCGCAGATTATCTGGCACCTTATTTTAACCGTATGGAAAACATGGGCATCAGTCCCGATGATGTGATCGCTGATATTGCAGATATGATTGACCGTTACGGCTACAAAGCAGACATCCTGGCTGCCAGCTTCAAAAATGCAGGACAGGTTGAGCGCGCTTTCGCCGCAGGTGCACAGACTGCTACCGTAGACCCATCCATTCTGGTGGGCGCTCTGGAACAGGCCCATATTCTCGGTGCTGTAGATGCCTTTGACAAAGACTGGAAATCCGTTTACGGAAATGTGACCATCGCAGAGCTTTAATAATTCAGCAAAGGGTGCTGCAAAACCATCTGTTCTGATGATTTTGCAGCACCCTTGTGTTCATATATCACAGACTGCCGATGAATTTCATAAACGCTTCTCTTCCCTGTGGTGTGCACTTATAAACACCGGCATCTTCCAGAACCTTCACGAAGGTTTTTCCAACCTCCTCTTTCAGAATATCCATCACATTCTCTTTTGTGATCTTCTCATGCTTCGGCATAAATTCTTTAACCCACTGTGCATGCTTTTCGATGGCCTCGTTGGATGCCACATCTTTTCCTTCCAGAATATACTCTGCCAGAAGCTCCAGCTCATCCTTCAGACGTGCCGGAAGCACAGCCAGTCCCATTACCTCGATCAGTCCGATATTTTCTTTCTTAATATGATGATACTGTGCATGAGGATGGTAAACACCCAGAGGATGCTCTTCTGTGGTAATGTTATTTCTGAGGGTCAGATCCAGTTCAAACATATCCCCCACCTTACGTGCAATTGGTGTAATGGTATTATGGGGTTCTCCGTCTGTCTCTGCGAAAATAAATGCGTCTTCATCTGTATAGCCTCTCCATACATCCAGTACGTGTGTAGCCAGATCCACAAGTCTCTTTTCATCCTTATGACGAATACGAAGCACGGACAACGGCCATTTTACAATACCTGCCTCCACATCCTCATATCCCGGAATGGTTACCTGCCTTTCAATGGGGGCT
>JAXFBD010000084.1:0-16082 GCA_034118545.1 Blautia sp. | reverse complement strand
TTGCACCGGTAGAAATATCCGGTTCTCTGGCGGGAGAAACCTGTATGGAAAAAGCAGTCGGAATTGCCGCAATGGTAAAAACACAGCAGCTTCCCATGCAGAAGATAGCCCGGAGACTGGAAGAGGAGCTGAATATAAAAGCAGTAGTTGCAGGTGTGGAAGCAGTGATGGCTTCTCTTGGTGCCATGACTACCCCCGGAACCCGCCTTCCATTGGCAATTCTGGATATGGGCGGCGGTTCCACCGATGCGGCAGTTCTGGAGCCGGGAGGAAATGTAAGGACAACTCATCAGGCGGGTGCCGGTGAGCTGGTATCCATGCTGATTCAGACAGAGCTTGGACTTCACAGCCGTACCACGGCAGAACAGATTAAGAAATATCCCATGGGAAAAGTGGAGAGTCTTTTCCATATGCGCCTGGAAAATGGTGCCATGCAGTTTTTTGAGGACTCCATTGATCCCAGATATTACGGACATGTGGTTTTACTTGCACCGGATGAGATGCTGAAGGTGGAAGAGGACATCCCCATGGAACGGATTCTGGAGGTTCGCCGGGATGCGAAGAAAAAAGTGTTTGTGAGAAATGCCCTTCGTGCCCTTAAGGCGGTTGCTCCGGATCATGATCTGAGAAAGATTCCCAATGTGGTTCTTGTCGGCGGTTCTGCTGAGGATTTTGAGATTCCTGAAATGCTCATGGAGGCACTTTCCGAATATCGCATTGTCTGCGGCCGGGGAAATATCCGCGGCACAGAGGGACCGAGAAATGCAGTTGCCACAGGGCTGCTCCTTTCCTATCTGGGAGGGTGAGCCATGGTAGTGAATAAACCTTCAATTATTATTTATACAAACCGGCCGGATATGGATCTGGTAAAGGAAGTCTGCGCAGGCATCGAGGAGGAGGGAGTCCTCTATCAGGTGCATTCCCGGGAAGGGGATCTTGATACGCTGGCTTTTGAAGCTGCCAGAGAATCCATGCTGGGTTCGGGAATCGGTGTGGAGGGCAGACGCCTTGCCATGCAGATGCAGCGGCTCCCAAAGGGAAAAAATGTTTTTGAGCTGAATGCTCCACGATTCTGGCAGTGCCGGAATCTGGGGGCCAACAGTGCAAGAGCCATTAAAAAAATGCCATTTAAACCAGTCACAGGAGATGAACCGTTATGAATATTTATACAAAAAACGGAGATAAAGGCACCACAGACCTTATCCGTACAAAGAACGTCTCCAAGTCGGATGACCGAATCCAGCTTGTAGGTACAATCGATGAACTGACAAGTCATATCGGTCTGGTGAAATCTATGCTGGAGGACGGGGATACCGTCCGCCTTCTGGAAAAGATCCAGCGTACATTGATTACGGTGATGGCAGGTGTGGCAGATCCTTACAACAGAGAATATAAGATCAGCGATGACAAAACTGAACTCCTGGAAGAAGAGATTGACCGTCTGGAAGGATTGTTTAACCGTCCGAAGGAATTTATCCTTCCGGGAAAAAGCCGTCTGTCTGCAGAGATGGATGTTGCACGCACAGTGGCAAGAAGAGCAGAGCGTGCTCTGGCTTCAGTCAGTGTAAAGTTCGGAGCTGATGTGGGAACAAAGAAATATATGAACCGTCTGGCGGATTATCTTTATGTGCTGGCCAGATATACCGATGCCATGGAAGCTGATAAAGCCGCACAGGAACCGGGAACAGTAAAGACCCCGGCATCAAAAGCGGAGAAGGGAGCAGTTATGGAACCAGTTTCAAATACTTCTGCCTCAAAGGAAAATATCAGTGAGGCATTGATCCGGGAGGTCATGAAAAGGATGGGACTTCCGGGTAAGATTACATTGGATGGAGCCAAACGTCTGATCGAGATCATCGAAGCAGAAGCAAATCGCCGTGGAAAGAAGGCAGTCATTGCAGTCTGCGGGCCGGATGGAAATCCCATTGCGGTTCATGTTATGGATGGAGCTTTTCTTGTAAGCTTTGATGTGGCCATCAAAAAGGCATATACTTCCGTAGCAGTAAAAATGTCTACTATGGAGCTGAGTAAAATCGCTCAGCCCGGGGAAACTTTCTACGGAGTGGATAAAATGGACGGCGGAAAGATCGTGATTTTTGGCGGTGGAATTCCCATTAAAGTGGGAGAAACCATCATTGGCGGCCTTGGCGTAAGCGGAGGAACAGGCGAAGAAGATCACAGTCTGGCAGAATATGGACTTTCCCATTTGGCAGAAGTTCTCTGATATGATAACAGCAACCCCGGCATTTGCCGGGGTGTTTTTGTATCTTTTACATAAACAATCAAATATTGTATATTTTTTAGGGAAATTGTCGCAATAATTAGAGAAAAACAAACGATATTTTGTTGAGTTTTACATAAGGATTTGTTAAAATAAAGAAGTACCACACTTCTGCTGCTGATTTCTGCAGCGGCATCATCCCATTTCTGCGATTTACTGGCTTAATCTTATGATTTTCCCAGAAATTCCCCACAAAAGAATGTGTTATCAGCACGGACATAGCTGAGGTTTTGTTAAACTTTGGAATCGTTTGCCGTCATTTTTTGTGACGGTAAGGAAAAGCAGGGCGGCGTCCCGGAGAAGTTCCGGGATTTCCGCCTTGTCCTCTTTTACTGCTGTGGTTTCTTCCTGCTGGACTTTTTTTTCGGAAAAAGCTATAATATATAGAATCAGAGAATAGAGACTTTACAGAATATGACAGGAGGAATGAATGAAAAAAACGCACATTATGTTAAAACGTGCAGGAGTATTGCTCATGGCGCTTCTTTTGCTCACGGGAAGTGTGCCGGCAGGGGCAGAGGATTTCTCTGACGGTATGCAGACAGAGCTGGGAGATGGTCAGGAACAGGAAGGAGATTTGGAAGATTTTTCCGGTGAAGATGACAATGAAGAGGATGTGTTTTCAGAACCGGAGGATGAATTTTCATCGGAGGATACGACAGAAGAAGAGCAGGAATCTGATGAGAATATTCAATATATAATGGGCAGACCCCTGACAGAGGAAGAACGTCAGGAGCAGCTGGCACCATTTGATAATCTTTCCTCTCTGGGGAGCGCTCCGGATATTCAGAGCGAGCCGTCTATCAGCCTCTTTGCGGAAGGATCCTATCCCTCAAGGTATGATTCCAGAGACTACGGTTATGTATCTCCTGTAAAAAATCAGAATCCCACAGGATTGTGCTGGGGATTTTCCATGGCAGCCCTTTTGGAGACCTCCTTATTGTCCCAGGGTTATGGAACCTATGATCTGTCGGAGGAGCATCTGGCCTATTTCTTTTCAAACAGGCAGAATGATCCTCTGGGAAATACGGCGGGAGATTATAACAAACATATAAAGACCGATTATCATGACGGCGGGAATGTGCTGTGTACCAGCTTCTTTCTCAGCAGCTGGTCCGGTATGACAACGGAGGATAACGTACCCTTTGATCCTTATTCACAGAATCCTCCGGATGCGGGCAAGGCTTACGATACAACGGCGTATCTGAAAAATGCGGTATTTTCCGGCTACAGTGAAGCAAGGATGAAGCAGCTTGTAAGCCAGTATCATGCAGTGTCCGTAATGTACAACATGAACAGTACCTATTACAATACGGATACGGCTGCCTACTGCTATCCGGTATCAGACGGAACAGTGACTCATATTGTCACTGTTGTGGGCTGGGATGACACTTACAGTAAGGACAATTTTAAGGAAGAATCCGGAGTGACAAGTGACGGTGCCTGGATTGCAAAAAACAGCTGGGGAAGTACTTGGGGAAAAGAAGGATATTTTTATATTTCCTACGAAGATAAATCCCTTTCGGCCCTGGTAAGCGCAGAAGCATCCCTCGCACCGGAGTATTACAATAATTATTTTTATGACGGAACCGCAGGAGGCGCCACTCTTTCTGTGAAAGACGGGGATTCTGTTGCATGTGTTTTCGATGTGAAGGCCGGAGATGGCAAATCTGAAGAGCTTGGAGAAGTGGTGATCTCCTCTTTTACAGATAACAGCGTTTTTCAGATTCAGATATACACCAATTTAGCCGATGACAGTGATCCTGTAAGCGGAACTCCTGCATATGAAACACCTGTGGAGGTATCTCAGACCGTACAGGGAATCCGTACTGCTTCTGTTCCGGAAGTGATTCTGAAGCAGGGGACAAAGTATTCCGTTGTGGTTACCAATGTTTCCGGAAAAACCATCAAGTATTGCTGTGAAATGAACTGCTCTTACGGATGGGTGGATTTTCAGGCTGATGTGGCTGAAAAACAGGGATTTTTCTGCCAGAGCGGAAACTGGTATGACGGATATACGGCAGGAACAGGGACAGATATTACCCCGAGGATCAAAGCCCATACAAAAACACTGGATACGCCTGCATCCATGACGCTTTCACAGACATCTCTTTCACTGAAGGTGGGGGAATCCTCCGGCCTTTCATGCAGTATACAGCCTGCGGCATGGCAGGGTGTGGGGGTGAGCTGGTCAAGCAGCAGTGTTATAGTGGCATCTGTGGACAGTAACGGGAAAATTACGGCAAATGCTCCGGGAAGCGCAGTGATTACCTGCAAAGCACCGGATTTCACCGGTCTTTCGGCATCCTGTACAGTTACAGTGGTTATGGATCCCATAAAAAACTTTACGGTCACGCCAAAGACTTATGATCAGATTTCCCTTTCCTGGAGTCAGGTAAAAGGGGCTGAAGGCTATCTTCTGTTCAGAAAAGAAAGCGGACAGAATGAGGTTCAGGTTGCAAAGCTTTCTTCAGGAACACTTTCTTATACAGATAAAGGAATCAAGACAGGAACTACATATTATTACCGGATCAGAGCGTATGCCGTTTCTGACGGAATGAATATCTTCGGAGACTATACTTCTTATAAAGCAGCCAGGGCTACTCTTGATTCTGTCAAAGCAAATGTGAAGGTTTCCGGAAATCTGTATAATACAGTATCATGGAACAGAGTGGCTGGTGCCAATGGTTATTATGTTTACCGCAGGCAGCCCGGAAAAAGCTGGAGCCGTATAAAAATTATCACAAATGCCAGTACTTCCTCCTGGCAGGATAAAGACATTAAAGCTTTAACTTCCTATATATATGCAGTACGTGCATACCGTACAGTAAACGGAAAGAATGTTTTAAGTGATTATACCCAGAGCAGTACCGTTATTTCCGCACCCAGCCTTCAGAAATTTGATACTCTCACGGTTAGAAGCAGCGGAATCCGTCTGACCTGGAAAGCACAGAAGAAAGCAGACGGTTACCGGATATACAGGAAGACCGGAAATGGTTCGTGGAAAGTGATAAAGACTGTGACAAAAAGCTCCCAGACATCCTATCTGGATAAAAGTGTGAAGAAGGGAAAAACATATACCTACTGCATCCGTGCTTATGTGGAAGAGCCGTATGGCAGCAAAGTATACAGTAAATACAAATCAGCCAAGAAAACATATAAATAAACAGCAAAAAGACAGGGCTGTCGCATAATCAAGCTGCGAAGTTCTGCATCCGGTGAGACAAACACCCTGGATGGCAGAAACTTTCGCGTTTGATTACGTGACAGCCCTTTTTAAGAGAATAGAATTATCCTAAAGGAATTGGCTGAATTCCACTTTCTCCTTGTTTGGTCCTTCGATGGTGAAGAACTTCACACCATTTTCCCAGAAAGGAAGGAAATTAATCTGGTCGTTTGTGTTATTGAGACCTCTGGTGCAGATCAGATCGTACACCTTCTCAATATCAGTTACATTTATGGCGATGTGATCGATCGCGCCGTGTGCCATGGCCGGATCTTCGAATTCATATGTTTCGATGACCAGATCACCCAGCTTTAAAAAGTTTACTACCGCACCGTTTCCCGGATCCTTTGTGGAATGGGCAATTTCGAAACCAAGCTCTGAATAGAAAAGCAATGTTTCTGCCATGTCTTTTGTCGGGAGTCCAATGTGCTGAAGTCCTGTTGCATAATCTGAAATATTCATAAAAAACCCCGCTTTCCCGGTCAGAATGACCGCATGTATTCTTTCTATATAAAATACCACATTTTTGTCCCCATGGAAAGTGAACAGTACCTTTAATTTCTCTTTTTGTATTTGCCGGGAGTGGTCCCCTTGTATTTTTTGAAGGTGCGGATAAAGTAGCTCAGATCATTGAAGCCATTGCTGTAAGCCACATCTGTGATGCTGTCATCAGTGGTATCAAGCTGAATACATGCTTTGGCGATCCGCTGACGATTCAGATAATCCATGGGAGTCTGATGTGTCATTTCGGAAAAAAAACGACAGAAGTATTTGGGTGACATGGACACAGATGCCGACAGCTCCTGAAGCGTTAGAGGTCGGGTGTAATTCTTTTCGATAAACTTCACCACATTTTTCAGCTGAAGGATACGTTTATAGTCCTTTCGGGTCTGCAACGTACTTTCCAGATAGTAATGATTACCAAAAACTAAACCGAAAAAGTGGTAAAATTGTCCTAAAACAATCATTTCATAGCCCTCATTTTTTTGCTCCATGGCATCAAAAAGAGAGTTTATACACTGGAGGATCTCCGGCTGCTTTCCGGAAAAATGGTGGAATATCATGATATCCTGATGTATGATACGTGGAATATATGCATTTCCGGCGGCATTCAGGGAAAGAAAATGGTTCATATCAAAAACGATGCATTGATATACACAATGATCAGGAATACCGGAGTGGAGGATGCCGCTATGGATAAAAATTACATCGCCGGCATTGGCCTGAATGTTTTTTTTGTCTAAAGTGACAAGCAGACTGCCTTCAAGAATCCGTATCACTTCGTATTCTACGTGCCAGTGGTAGGACATTACATAACGGGGGTGACCGGAAGTGATGTGATGAAACTCAAAAGGGAATTCATAAGTTCCCCTAAGTCGGTCTTCATTTTGATCGTAGTTGGACATGTTTTTTCCTCCTTTTTTAAAAAAGGTGAATATTGTACTATTTTTTTCTATTATAGCACAAGTAAAATTAAAAAGGTGAGGATATAATAAATTTATAAAAAAAATGTATTGCAGGAGGTTGGTAAACTATGGCAGAGAGCAGATTAGTGGGAAGCTACCCGGTTATTGGAATCCGTCCTACCATCGATGGACGTAGAGGCGCACTGGACGTTAGAGGTTCCCTGGAAGAGCAGACCATGAACATGGCAAAGGCAGCTAAGAAACTGTATGAGGAAAACTTAAGATACTCCAACGGAGAGCCGGTTAAGGTTGTAATTTCCAACACTACCATCGGACGTGTTGGTGAAACAGCTGCATGTGCAGATCAGTTCAAAAAAGAAGGCGTTGATATTACACTTACTGTAACTCCATGCTGGTGCTACGGTTCCGAGACAATGGATATGGATCCGCATACGATCAAAGCTGTATGGGGTATGAACGCAACAGAAAGACCAGGAGCTGTTTATCTTGCATCTGTTCTGGCAACACATGCACAGAAAGGCCTTCCGGCATTTGGTATTTACGGTCATGAAGTTGTGGAAGCAGACGACATGAGAATTCCGGAAGACGTAAAAGAAAAACTGTTAAGATTCGGACGTGCCGCTGTGGCAGCTGCTACAATGAGAGGCAAATCCTATCTGCAGATCGGTTCCATCTGTATGGGTATCGGCGGATCTATCATTGACTCCGACTTTATCGAGTCCTATCTTGGAATGCGTGTAGAGTCTGTTGACGAGGTAGAGATCATCCGTCGTATGACAGAGGGAATTTATGATGAAGAAGAATTCCAGAAAGCACTGAAATGGGCGAAAGAAAAATGTAAGGTTGGTTTCGACAAGAACCCGGCTGAACTTCAGGCAACTGACGAAGAAAAAGAGAAACAGTTCGAATTCGTTGTTAAGATGGCTGTTATCATCAAAGACCTGATGAACGGCAATAAGAAACTGGCTCCGAAATTCTCCGAAGAAGCAATCGGCCACAATGCACTGGCAGCAGGCTTCCAGGGCCAGAGACAGTGGACAGATTTCTATCCAAACGGTGACTTTGCAGAGTCTATCTTAAGCTCTTCCTTCGACTGGAACGGAGCTCGTGAGCCATACGTTCTGGCAACAGAAAATGACGTTCTTAACGGTCTTGGAATGATGTTCATGAAACTTCTTACAAACCGTGCGCAGATTTTCGCAGATGTTCGTACATTCTGGAGCCCGTCTGCTGTTAAACGTGTTACCGGTTATGAGCTGGAAGGAAAAGCAGCTGAGAACGGCGGTATCATCCATCTGATCAACTCCGGTGCAGCATGTGTGGATGCAAACGGTATGGCAAAAGACGAAAACGGCAACGGAACCATCAAGGAGTGGTGGAATGTAACAGAAGAAGATCAGGATGCTATTCTGGGTGCAACAACATGGAATGCAGCAGACAACGGATATTTCCGCGGCGGCGGATTCTCATCCCGTTTCCTGACAGAAGCAGAAATGCCTGTTACCATGATCCGTCTGAATCTTGTAAGAGGACTTGGACCGGTTCTTCAGATCGCAGAAGGCTGGACTGTAAAACTTCCATTCGAAGTTTCCGATCAGATCTGGAAACGTACAGACTACACATGGCCATGTACATGGTTTACACCAAGATGTACAGGAGAAGGCGCATTCAAGACAGCATATGATGTTATGAATAACTGGGGCGCTAACCACGGTGCAATTTCCTATGGACATATCGGTGCTGACCTTATCACAATGTGCTCCATGCTGAGAATTCCTGTTTGCATGCACAATGTTCCGGAAGAAAAGATCTTCCGTCCGGCAGCATGGAATGCATTCGGAATGGACAAAGAAGCAGCTGATTACAGAGCATGCAAGACTTATGGACCATTATACAAATAAGAAATCTGTCAGAATCATAAGTAATACATAATTAATATGAAAGAAGCCTGGCACCAAAAGTGTCAGGCTTCTTTTTTAAAAAATAGGAAGAATTTGTCAAAAAAGCATGAGCAGGCTTAGAGCACTACAACGCCTTTCTGGAGCATTACATTTGCATACAGTGCTTTTTCACTGGTGGCAACGATACAGTAAGCTGATTTTGCTTCTTCATAGAAAGCAAAGCGCTCGATATTTCCAACGCAGGAAGCGCCTCTCTCATCGTTTTTGGCGATGATTTCCTTATATGTATCCCAGATAGGGGTTTCTACAGTGTCACCGGGCATTACTTCCATCAGATTTACCGGTTTTTCCACGTAGGTATCCAGTGGGAACACCTGTAAGATAGCTTCAAGAATTTCCGGAATGCCATGGCCGTCGCAGCGGATGGTGATAGCATTTTTTCCCATGGATTCTGTGGGGAAATTTCCGTCAGCAAGAACGATACGGTCACTGTGTCCCATCTCGCATAATACTTTTAACAGCTCCGGTGATAAAATTGGAGGAATTCCTTTTAACATAGTCATAGACTCCTTTCAAAATAATCTGTTATTATATACCCTATCTGTTTTCGGGCGGAAAGGCAAGGTAATATTTTCCCCCAAAAGTGCAAATTTTTCTAATTTATGATATGATAAAGAAAATATCTGTGCCAGGCACAGCAGAAGGTGAGGAACGAAATGTATCGAATACTATTGGTGGATGACGAGATATTGGTGCGTGAAGCCATAAAAGAAAATATTGACTGGGCTGCTCTGGACTGCCAGCTGGTGGGAGTCTGTGAAAACGGACAGGAAGCGGCAGAATTTGTACGGAAGCAGCCGGTGGATATCGTCCTGACCGATATTCTGATGCCGTATATGGACGGCATGGAACTGAGCCATTTCCTTCATGATCACTATCCTGATATAGTAATCGTGGTTTTCAGTGGATTTGGTGAATTTGAATATGCAAAAAAAGCAATTCAGTATAATGTAAGCGAATATATGCTCAAACCGGTCACTGCCATGGAGCTTAGGGAAGTGATCGAGAGAATGAAAGTAAAGGTGGATCAGAGGAGAGAGGAGAAACAGCGTCTGGAGCGTCTGACAAAGAAGTCAAAGGGATATCAGAAGAATGCCCATATCATTCGTTCCAAAGCACTGGAAGCTCTTGTAAACTGTACCAAGGAGCTGGATGAAAGTCTTGAGGAGCTGCGGGAGAACGGGGTCGTTCTTACGGCTGCCAGCTATCGTGTGGCAGTTTTTGATCTGGATCTTTATTCCGGGCTTTATCAGCTGGATACAGAGAAGCATCAGGAGAGCGCTCTGATGTCATTTGTCCTTTTTAATGTCAGTGATGAGATCGTGACAAGAGAGCAGGCGGGAATCGTGTATCAGGAAAGCGGCAACAGAGTCTGTGTGCTTTTTACGGGAAAGAATTCCCGGGAATTTTCCCAAAAGATCACCCGCATCTGCCGGGAAATCCAGTCAAAACTTCGGGAAATGATGGGGATGGAGGTGTCCATAGGAATCGGCTGCTGGGTACATACTTTGAAGCAGCTGGTAATCTCTTCCCAGTCTGCGGGAAAAGCACTGCAGTACAGGTATCTTCTGGGAGGAAATCTTCTGTTTGATATGGAAAAGGAAGCTGTGGATCAGCCTCTGCTTCTTCAGGAATGTCTGACCAAGCTTGTTTATGCCATGAAGATTGGCAACAAGGAAGGAATGGAGCTGGCTCTGGCAAAAATCGAAGAAGACATTAAAGCAGCCAGAGTGGATAAAAGCTGTGCCTGCGTGTATCTTCAGCAGGTGATCCGGGCAGTGGATCAGGCAAGAGAGAGCGTCACAACAGAGATGGATACCTTTTTTGAAAAGAGAGAGCGTCTGATCAGAAAAGTCACGGAACAGAAAACATTTCAGAGTGCCATTGGCCTTGTAAAAGAGTTTGCGGAGGAGATTTTTGAAGAACTGTCGCAGGTGAACGGTTCCAGCAATCACCGCCAGGCTCTCAGGGCACTGGATTATATTCAGAATCATTATATGGATTCCAGCCTGAGCCTCAGTGATATCTGTGCTCATCTGAACATCAGTACCAGCTATTTCAGCATGATTTTTAAGGAAGAAACCGGCGGAACTTTTACAGAAGTGCTCATAAAGACAAGAATGCAGAAGGCCATGGAGCTTCTGGAAAACACCACATTAAAGAATTACGAGATAGCGGAAAAGGTGGGATTTTCTGATCCCCATTATTTTGGTATCTCATTCAAAAAAATGACAGGCAAGACCCCCACTGAATATGCACGGGAGAAACGAAAATGAAAGAAAAGACAAATTGCAGAAGACGGGGCTTTAAGAGCATACGAAGTACAGTTTTTGCAACGGCTTCTTCTCTGGTCCTGGTAGCCATTGTGATCGTAGTTGCCTTCTCCCTGCGGTATACTCAGAATTCCATTTATGAAAACTCTTCCCTGTATACGCAGACCATTGTACGTCAGATGAACCAGAACATTGATTCATATATAACGTACATGGAGAATATTGCCTCTATCATATCAGAAAGCGAGGATGCCCAGGGCTTTCTTTTTGGAGAGGAGGATATTGCGGAACACAGAAAGCGGCTTGTGGAACAGTTCGGTATTATTATTAACGGTCGTGAGGATATCAGGAATATCGGAATTGTCAGGAAGGATGGCCGTGTTCTGTTTAACGACGGAACACAGGAGAAAAATGAAAATCTGGATCTGAGTACGCAGCAGTGGTATCAGTCTGCTATCTCCTCCGGCAAAAATTCCGTAGTTACCTCTTCCCATGTACAGCATGTTATTAAAAATGAACGTCCCTGGGTGATCACACTCAGCCGGAGTATTGAAGATGGTATTGGAGACAGCAAAGAAAAGGGTGTTGTATTTATTGATCTGAATTACAGTGCCATCAGTGAGCTGTGTGACCAGAACAGTATTGGAGAGAAGAGTTATATTTATATTCTCAATCAGGATGGAAATATTGTGTATCATCCTCAGCAGCAGCAGCTCTATAATGAGCTTCAGACGGAAAACATAGATATTGTACTGGATGCTGACCCACAAGGAGAGCCGGTGATCTCAGGAAGCGGAAATGACAGCAGGGTATATACTTTTGCAAAATCAGAAAAAACAGGCTGGATGGTCGTGGGCTGCATGAATATGAATGAGCTTACCCGCAGCAGTCGTCAGGGACAGTTTATTTATGTTATGACAGCTGTTATTCTGATTATCATTGCGCTGCTTTTTTCCAATCATATTTCCAGAGCGATCAGCAGGCCTATCCAGAAGCTTAGGGATTCCATGGCAAAAGTACAGGAAGGTGATTTCAGTGCCACAGTAATGGAGGTGCCGGAGCAGAATGAAATCGGCAGTCTTACCCGGTCCTTTAATGTGATGATCCATCAGATAGAGGAACTGATGAAACAAAACCGCATCGAGCAGGAACAGAAAAGAAAAAGTGAGCTGAAGGCATTGCAGTCTCAGATCAATCCTCACTTTCTTTATAATACGCTGGATTCTATTATATGGATGGCGGAAGGAAAGAAAAATGAAGAGGTGGTGCTGATGACTTCTTCACTGGCAAAATTTCTGAGGCAGAGTATCAGCAATGAGGATCAGCAGGTTTCCATCGGTCAGGAGGTGGAATATGCCAGAAGCTATCTGACCATACAGAAAATGCGGTACAAAAACAAACTGGAATATGAGATCTATCTGGAAGCTTCTATTAAATCCTGTCAGATCGTGAAGCTGGTTTTGCAGCCTATTATTGAGAATGCCATTTATCATGGAATCAAATATAAGGAAGGCATGGGAATGGTGACGGTGCGTGGATATGAGAAGGATGGGTGTGTTGTCCTGGAGGTTGCAGATAACGGAGTAGGTATGGATGAGGAAACACTGAAGCATATTTTTGAACGTCATAAAGTAAACTACCGTTCCAACGGAGTAGGGGTTTATAATGTACAGAAGCGTCTGAAGCTGTATTATGGAAATGATTACGGAATTACATATGAGAGCGAAAAGGGTATGGGAACAAAAGCGGTGATTACCATACCAAAGGTACAGGAGGGCAGCCATGAAAAAGTATAAAAAATGGTTGATCGGTGTTCTTCTGGTACTGCTGGCACTGCTGTTGGCGGGAAATTATATGTACGGAAAAAAGAAAGAGGAAAAGAAGGAAACACTGATTTATATTCCCAAAACTGTAGATGGTACAAATGATTTCTGGACTTCTCTGATTTCAGGGACAAGAATGGCAGCAAAGGAATACGGTGCTGAGCTTACTGTTTTGGCACCGGAGCGGGAGCAGGACGTGGAACGGCAGAATGAGCTTTTAGAGCAGGCAATCGAGGAAAAACCGGATGCCATTCTGATTTCTCCTTCCAGCTTTACAGATTCCGATGAGCTTTTGAAAAAGGCAAAGAAAGCGGGCATCGCGGTGGTTTATATAGATTCTTATACAAAGGAAAATCTGCAGGAGCTAACAGTTGCCACCGACAATCTTGAAGCCGGACGCAGGCTTGGGGAATATGCCCGGGGACTGGTCGGTGATAATAAAGAAGCACAGATTGCCATTGTCAGTCATGTAAAAGGTGTTTCCACTGCCATAGAGAGAGAAGAGGGGTTCAGAGAAGGACTGGGGGATCTGGAAAAAAATGTGGTGGAAGTGGTTTTCTGCAATTCACAGTTTGAAAAAGCATATGAGCTTACAGAAGAGCTGCTGAAAAAATATCCCAATCTCGAACTGATCGCCGGAATGAATGAGTATTCCTCTGTGGGAGCGGCACGTGCCATCCGGGATGCCGGAGCGGGCGACAGGGTAAAGGTAGTGGGAGTGGACAGCTCCAAGGAGGCAGTCCAGCTGATGGAAGAGGGAATCTTTTACGGGCTGGTTGTCCAGAAGGCTTTTAAAATGGGTTATATCGGGGTGAGAGAAACTCTGCGTATGCTCCGGGGGGAAACCGTGGAGAAGAATATCGACTCCGGATGTGAGCTGGTTACCCTGGATAACATGTATTCAAGTGAAATTGAGAAGCTTTTGTTCCCCTTTGATACGGAAAAACAGCAGGAAGAATAGCAAAAACAGAAGACTTTTAAAAAGGTGAAAAATTTACGACAGTGTAAATTTTTCACCTTTTTATATAAGATTTTCCATTAAAATTCTGAAAAACCGAGAATATAATATGTACAATGAGATACAAATGGAGTGGGAAAGGAGAATGAGCATGGGAGAGTTTATTAATCCGGCAGATGTGCCGAAGGTAAAGCTTTATACAGGCGAGGAAATACCTGCCATTGGAATGGGAACCTTTGGTTCGGATCGCTTTTCGGCGGAAGAAGTGGCTGAAGCTGTAGCCGGCGGAATTCGATGCGGATACCGGATGTTTGACTGCGCTGCCTGCTATGGCAATGAAGTGCAGATCGGAGAAGTGTTCAGGGCAGCCTTTGATGAGGGAATCGTGGAACGCAAAGATCTGTATATTATGACAAAGGTCTGGAATGACATGCATGAGCACGTAGAGGAATCCTGCAGAAAGAGTATTGCGGATCTTCAGTGCGATTATATTGATATGCTGTTTATTCACTGGCCATTTCCTAATTATCACGCACCAGGCTGTGATGGTGATTCCAGAAATCCGGATTCAAAACCGTTTTCTGTGGATGAATTTGTGAATACCTATCGTCAGGTGGAGGCACTGGTAGAACAGGGGCTGGTACGTCATATCGGTATTTCCAATATGACGATTCCGAAGATGGAGGCGGTTCTTCCTCTTCTGAAGATTCAGCCGGCGGCATCAGAATCTGAGATGCATCCGTGCTTCCAGCAAAAGGAACTGTTTGATTATCTGGTGGCACATCATATTCAGCCTATCGGCTTTATGCCGCTGGGTTCACCCAAGAGACCGGACAGGGATATTTTTGCAGAAGATATTGCGGATATGGAAATGCCGGAGATAAAAGAGATTGCTCAGGCGCACGGTGTTCATCCTGCACTGATCGCTCTGAAATGGGCACATCAGAGAGGCGAGATCGTGATTCCCTTCTCTGTTCATGAGAAAAATTACTGCAGTAATCTGAAATGCCTGACCGAAGATCCTCTGACAGAGAAGGAGATGGCTGTAATGGCTACCCTGGAACGAAATAACCGTCTTGTAAAAGGACAGGTATTCCTCTGGGAGGGAGCAAAAGACTGGCATGATTTGTGGGATGAAGATGGCTTTATCGTACAGTAAGCAAATAAAAATCATGAAAAGGAGGGAGAGGTTTGGGAGACGTAATTTTGACCATGAAAGGAATTGACAAGTCCTTTCCGGGTGTACACGCTCTTGACCATGTAGACCTGGAGATCCGTAAGGGAGAAGTTCTTGCCCTGATGGGAGAGAACGGAGCAGGAAAATCCACCCTCATGAAGGTGCTGACGGGAATTTATACAAAGGATTCCGGAAGTATCGTGTATGAAGGGAAGGAAGTGGAGTTTTCAGGTCCCAGAGCTGCTCAGGATGCTGGTATCGTAATCGTTCATCAGGAATTGAACATGATGAACCACTTAACCGTAGCGCAGAATATTTTCATCGGTCGTGAAATCATGAGTGGAAAGCTGATCAACGACGCGAAGATGAATGAAGAGGCGGCGAAGCTGTTTCATCAGCTGAACATCGACATCGACCCTACAGAAAAGATGGGTAACCTGACAGTAGGTAAGCAGCAGATGTGTGAGATCGCAAAAGCTATCTCTCATGAAGCGAAGGTTATCATCTTCGACGAGCCGTCTGCAGCACTTACAGAAGCAGAGATCGAGGAACTGTTCAAGATCATCCGCGACCTCAGGGACAAGCAGCTTGGAATCGTATATATCTCACACCGTATGGATGAGATCAAAGTGATCACAGACCGTGTAACTGTCATGCGAGACGGAGGCTACGTAGGAACCCTGATCACAAAAGAGTCAACAAAAGACGACATCATTAACATGATGGTAGGTCGCGTTATTTATGAAGATCCGAAGACACAGAGTACTGTTGCACCGGACGCACCGGTTGTTCTGAAGGTAGATCATCTTAATGCCGGTAAGATGGTTCGTGATGTAAGCTTTGAGCTGCACAAAGGTGAAATCCTCGGATTCTCCGGCCTGATGGGTGCAGGAAGAACAGAAACTGCGAGAGCTCTGTTTGGCGCAGATCCAAAGGAAAGCGGTGATATATATATC
>JAXFBD010000083.1:0-47525 GCA_034118545.1 Blautia sp. | reverse complement strand
CCAGACGGTCAATCTCTTCTTCCAGGAGTTCAGTTTTGTCATCGCTGATCTTATATTCTCTGTTGTAAGGATCTGCCACACCTGCCATCACCGTAATCAGTGTCCGTTGGATTTTTTCCAGAAGACGGACGGTATCCCCGTCCTCCAGCATCGATTTAACCAGACCGATATGGCTTGTCAGTTCATCGATTGTACCTACAAGCTGGATTCGGTCATCCGACTTGGAGACGTTTTTTGTACGGATAAGGTCTGTGGTGCCTTTATCTCCGTTTTTTGTATAAATGTTCATAACGGGTCATCTCCTGTGACTGGTTTAAATGGCATCTTTTTTATGGCTCTTGCACTGTTTGCACCCAGATTCCGACACTGCCAGAAACGCGGGGCATTCAGTTCAAAAACATTTTTTCCTTTCGGGAGCCGCTGCATCTGCATGGCAAGACGATTGCCTTCCACACCGATCCCGGAACCAAGCATAGATTCTCTGGCAGCCTCATAGGCGAGGGTATCCAGGTCTCCCTGACGGGAATGCACCTGATAGAGGACACCCTCCTCCTCGATCCCTGCACAGACTTCCTTCACCAGATCCGTATCCGGCCGGTTTGTATATATAATAATAGAAGGTTTGTTTACTACCATGGCTCACCCTCCCAGATAGGAAAGGAGCAGTCCTGTTGCAACCGCATTTCTCGGTCCTTCTGTGCCGCGGATATTTCCCCGTCCACAGACAATTCTATATTCAGAAAGCGCTTCCATAAGCATTTCCGGAATTTCAAAATCTTCCGCTGAACCGCCTACCAGAACCACATTCGGAATCTTTTTCAGATCGTGATCCGGTGCCACGGTTCTGAGCGCCCGGATGGCATTACGCACGAATACTTTTTTCTTCGCATCCCTGCGAACCTCCAGAATCCGCTCCATCGGAATATCTTCTTCCACTTTGAGCATTTCGCCCGGTGCAAGAAGAACCACGTGACCGTAATATCTCGGATCAATAGAATCTTCAAAGAACTGCATCGCTCCGTTTTCCAGACGAAGATGGAAAAGACTTTCCACCTTACCCATCGGGTATTTTTTGATCTGTTCTGCCGTAGTACGGCTGTGAAGACCAAGCTCTGTCTGGATCAGCATGGAAACCAGTTCTCCGGCTCCGGCCTGGTGGGTTGTTCTTACATTTCCCCCCGGCTCCAGAACTGCCGCGTCGGTGGAACCGCCGCCCATATCCAGAATCGCCAGAGGAAGACGCGTACCCGGAGTTGTCATGGCACCAAGAGACGCCATCACTGCCTCCACACCTGCAACCACTGCTTTTACCTTTAACTCCTGTTCCAGCCTCTGGGCGATTTTCTGCATAGGAAGCTGCTGTGTCTTTACCATTGCGGCAATTCCGACTGCTTTTTCCATACAGGTTTCTCCCGCCAGAGAACCGGATATTTCTACCGGTGCAAGGGTATCTACGGCAAGGATATCGGTGATCCGGATATTCTCATCGTGTGCCTTTGCCACATCCGCCATACTGGTTTTGATACGGGATAGCATATTTCCCACATTGGTGTTTTGCTCCCCGTCAATATCGCGAATCTCACCGGCGCGTGCCAGAGTATCCATGATTTCGTCTGCTCCGGCATCAATATTTACTTTCAGATCCTGCTCGCCATGAAGAAAAATCTCTCCCGCCGGCAGAATATTTTCCCTGATATTGCCGTGTGGGGTTTTGATAACCACCGCACTGCGTTTGCCCACAAGACTTTTTGCAATGGGGGTAACCGCTTTTGTCTCATCTGCATCCAGCTTCAAAAGCGTTGCAATTCCATACGGATTGGAAAGCATACGGATCGTGCTTCCCGGCAGCGCCACCTCAATGGCAGCCTGCTTTCCTTCCGGAATCCTGCTGATGTGACGAACCTCATCCACAATTGGCATCGGTTTGTTCAGGCGGTTTTCCACAAGGACGGCCTCATCGGCCTGCAGAATCAGTCCACGGATGTCTAATTCCGGGATGTGCTGATTCATCCTTGCGGCAACCTCTTCATAGGAAAACTTACTGGCTGCTGCCACAATATAAGGCACGCCCGGTTTCCCTTTCCAGATATTCTCCAGAAACAGCAGTTCACCAACTGCCTCTCCTGCACCTGCCGGAGTAGACGGGTTGTGTCCAATCATGGAAGATTCCGTGATAATGGTTTCCGTTATGGTCTCCATTGCCGTATCACCGATTACCGGAGCCGCCTCATTTAAACGCACGAGATCCAGCGCTGCCATAGGCTGATGGATATTATCCAATGCCTCCTCTAACGCCGCCTTGATTCCCATTACATTCGGGAGCGTTCCTTTTGTACCGGTGGTCATGCGGGAAGCACTGGAGAGGAAATGGAACGTTCCATTCTCCTCCACGCCTCCGATACATACTTCTGTTGTGGAATTTCCAATATCAACACCTGCAATCAGTTTCAAAGAAGAATTCCCCTTTTTTCATAAATTTCTGCTGCTTCCAGAACAAGCTTTGCACAATAAGGTGCTTTATATTTTTCCAGAAGCTCCTTCGCCATCAGAACAAGCTCTGTTTTTGTAGAACGGTTCGGGCGAAGTTTATCATACATTTTCAAAATCACATCATCCGGAACATTCACAAGCTCGGCTGCGCGCTCAAAGTTTGCTTCCATCTGAGGATTGTCCGCTTCAGATGCCACCTGGCCCTGACGGCGGAGCATCTCGGAAGAAATCTTGATATCTTCTGATGTGACATTGCCCCGTTTTACCTCCTCCAGAGTAATCTGAGAAAGGCGTTTGCCTGTTTTGGAGGTAATGGTATCGGCTTCATTTTGACCTAAAGGATATCTGCTCATCGTACGCCCTCCCATGCAATCATGCCTTTTTCCGGATCCAGCTGCTCTGTTTCAATAATGTGCATCAGCGCAGCCTTTACCTGATATTTTGGCCGAACCATCGGATCGTTTGTACATTCGATGGGCGTTACCTTTTCGCCTTTTACATATTTTGCCGCATTCTTTCCGATCTTACGGTAGGTTTCCAGATCCATCAGGGGTGCCTGCGGGAAAAGCTCCAGATTAGTCAGAGGATAAAGATCCTTCTGATGAATAACTGTTGTTCCCTTGGACTGAATACCGATTCCAATACCGGAGCCGGAAAGCTTGGCCGCCTGCAGTGCCATAAATCCCACATCGGACGTATCCAGAACCTTCACAACTCTGGATACCATTCCCTCTTCTTCAATGCCTGCCTTTACATTGGCAAGAACCTGATCCAGCGGAATTCCGCAGATAGTGGCATTGATCTCTGTCTGGAATGCAGCACCCACCCCAATAACAATTTCCTTGGGGTCCGTTCCCTGAAAGGCTTTCTGTGCTCCCTCATAAGAACGTTTGGGACGCAGACGGGTTCTTCCTGCAAGACTGCCGGAAACCGGTGCTGCAGGAGCGGATGGCTGTGGCTGTGCATTCTTTTTCTGCAACTGCTCCACAACCGCTTTGGTAATGGCACTGATCAGTTGTTCGTAATTATCCATGACACAGCCTCCTAAAAATCATTTACATTTAACCGGTGAGGAATGGCTTTGATTTCCTCCCAGCGTTTGCCTGATACACGGTATCCCGTTCCCGGGCCCATATAATCGTTTGGAGTATTCACGCCGGACATAACCTGGAAGTTTTCATCCAGAATTGCCGCCGTATGCATATAATCTCCGATCACGCGCTGCTTGAGCATATTCAGAATGCTTTCTGCAAGCTCGGTAAAACCGCTTTCTGCAAGAGCCTTCACAACATCGATTCCGGTGATTCCACGTTTCATCATGTCATCTGCCGCCATAATATCAGAAGCCGCATCCCTGTTCAGGGTGTCTTTACTTCCATGGGCATAGGTGACTGCTTCCACCTGCTCATCGGTAACCTCTGTCAGGCCGAGATATTTGAAGACTGCCTGTACAGCCTTTCCTGCTTCCCGGCGCACGCGGATCACTTCTTCTTCTGTTACAGGACGAAGTCCGCCATCCACCTGCATATCTCTCTGCAGTACGTTATAATCGTCAAAATCCTCCGCATCAAAGTTGGATCCTGCGAACATGTTATCATAGTTTGGTTCTGCCGCATATCCGGAGAAAATGAAGTCTGTTCCCGGCATGAACTGAAGCATTGTCCTTGCCGTTCTTCTCATATCGGAATTGGAGAAACTCTGGTCATTGGAGGACGCACATTCCAGTCCCAGAAGTGCTGCCACAAGGTTTTCTCCGATTACTTCTCTGATACCTGCCGGAACACTTCCGGTAACACCGATACAGCTTACGGAACCGTTCTGGATTCCCTGTGAACCTGCACCCTTAGTCACATACAGACATCTGCATTCCAGGTACAGCATAGATTTCTTCTCGCTGCATCCCATAAGCACCTCAGAACCGGAACCGGAGGTAAATCTTACCTTCAGACCTCTGGATGCATAGGCAGAATTCAGAAATGCTTTAGAGTAAGGAGTATCATCTCCATCAATAAAAACCTTTTCTGTTCCGTATACGGACAGTGTTTCTGCATAAGTGGTAAGACCGCGGATACCCAGATCCAGCTCTGTGGCTTCTTCAGCCGAACACTGTGTCAGGACACCTTTTCTGCCTACCTGAGAACCAATAAGCAATGCCATAGCATTAAACGGTGCATATCTGGCAACACCCATGGTCGTTTCCTCTTCACTGAAGCCTCTCAGTGCACCTTCCGCAGCATCTGCGGCGATCTGCACCGGGTCATCCTTCAGATTGGTAATATGCGCCTGATTTCCTGGAACCTTACGGGCACGCATTTTCTGCATTCCCATCATCATCTCTACCACGTTTAAGTAGTTAATGACTTCCACCATTTTCGCCGGGGTGATTCCGGATATCACTTCCAGAATCTCTTTTCGGGAAACGTGAATGTCCACGATCATCCGGGCAATTTCCAGAGAAGATTTTTTCATACATTCTTCTGTTCTGTCAATGCGGATGGCATAATCCGCAATGAACTGATCCAGGAAATCAAAATCAGCTCTTGATTTCCCATCCAGCTCTGTAATAACACCGTTTTCCACACGTACAGAAGGCTTGGGATCATATGGGCTGCTCATTGCCACAAAACCCATCTCCGGCCATTCGTCTATATATCCGTCCAGATTTACGGCTCTTTTATCCAGAGCTTCTATTCTTTTTGATCTTTTCATAGTATTCTACCTTTTTTCTATAAAAAAGATTGCTTAGAAATGCCACAATTTAGTATAAATCTTAACGATGTCTTCCTTTGTGGGAATTCTCGGATTGTTTGCTGTACAAGCATCCTGAAGCGCATTATCAGCCATTTTATCAATTGCTGCGAAATAAGCATCCGGGGTAACGGTACCGATCTCCTGAATGGTAAATGGAATATTCATTTCCTTCAGCATAAACTGGATCCAGTTTACGAGAGAACGTACACTCATTACCTTATTATAATTGCTCAGTCCCAGCAGATTGGAAATGTTTGCGTAACGCTTTACAGCCGGCAGATATTCCTTCTGGCTTCTGCTGCGCTTGTTGATATTTGCATTAAACTCAATAATATGCGGAAGAAGCATTGCATTGGCACGGCCGTGGGGAATGTGGAACATTGCACCAAGCTGGTGTGCCATACTGTGGGTAATGCCAAGGCCGGCAGTGTTAAAGGAAAGTCCGGCAAGACAGGAAGCCACATGCATCTTGTTCCGTGCATGCATATCTGTTCCATCCAGATAGGCACGCAGAAGAAATACACCACAAATTTCAATGGATTTCTCAGCCAGTGCTGAAGAAAATTCGTTATGCTGAGTGCTTACATAAGACTCAATTGCATGCGTAAGAACATCCATACCTGTATCAGCCGTAATCGCAGGCGGAACACTTTTTACCAGCTCTGCGTCCAGAATTGCTTCATCGGCAGTCAGACTGTCGGAAACAAGAGGATACTTCACATGTGCTTCTGTATCATTTACAACCGCAAAAGAAGTAACCTCAGAACCGGTTCCGCTTGTTGTAGGAATGGCGATCAGTCCAACTTTGCCATAATTATTGATCTTCTGAGCAAATTCGCGAATCGCTTTGGAAGAATCGATGGCAGAACCGCCGCCCACCGCAACTATTGCTTCCGGCTGGTATTCCAGAAACTTTCTGACACCGTTGGCAATTTTATCCACCGGTGCATCAGGTACCACATCATGGAAAATATCGTACTCGATACCGGCACTTAAAAGCGGCGCCGTTATCAGGTCGATCATTTTACTCTGTACCACAAAAGGATCCGTAATGATCAGAACTCTCTTGTAGGGAATACTTTTCAGCCTGTCCAGGGCATTTTCGCCAAAATGGATGGCTGTTCTCATTTCAAAGGTATTCATATATCAGCTGCTCCTTTTTCTGTAGTAGTCAGTCCGGATATACGCACTCAATATCCAACTCCGAAAAATGCTCCAGCCATTTCTCGGAGGGCTTTGTATCTGTCACAACTACATCTACGTCCCGCAGGTTTCCTGCAACGGAAAATGCGGTACGATCAAATTTTCTGCTGTCGATTACCAGAATTTTTTTTCGTCCGGAAGCCATCATACATCGCTTTGTGGAACCAAAAGCTTCCTGAGACTCCATAATGCCCCACTCATGATCCAGGGCCTTACAGGAAATGATTACCTTGTCCGCATAATAGGACCGGATCGCTTCCTCTGTTCGGGAACCGAGAAAAGCAAGATAGCCTTCCTTCATTCTGCCGCCTGTGGAAATGATATTCCATCCGGTAACATCTGACAGTTCCAGGAGAATCTCCATGGAATTGGTGATCACCGTAAGGCGTTCCTTTGTCTTCAGGGCTTTTGCCACAAACACCGCAGTACTGCTGGCATCAAGGAAGATATGCTCTCCATCGTCTATCATCCCTGCCACAAGCTCTGCCATTTTCTGCTTTCCGCCTACATTCTGGTTTTTACGAATGTTAAAGGGCAAGTCTATACTGACATCCTCATTAATCACTGCACCGCCATAGCTTTTTTTGGCAAGTCCTTCTTTTTCAAGTTTATCGAGATCACGGCGTATGGTCTCTTCAGAGACATTATAAAGCTGGCTGAGCTCACTAACCACAACCCGCTTCTCCTCCTGTAGCTTTTCGAGAATCAGATTTCTTCTCTCTAGTGCAAGCATTGTTCTGCCTCCTTTTTAAGGACATAACATCTGATTAAAGAATGCTGTCAATCATGCGCCTGTCCGGATGGGCAATAACGGAAGAATCCAGATACATGCCTTTTTCCGAAACAAGCTCCTTTGCTCTCTGAATAGAAGCTTCCACTGCAGAAACCTCGCCTGTGATAAGCATGTAGGATTTGCCGCACATACCTTTCGCAATACGAAGCTCGATCAGATCCACAATTGCAGTCTTTGCTGCCTGGTCTGCTGCCTCAATAATGGAAGCCGCGTCATATGTTTCCAGAATTCCCAGTGCACTGACCTCTTCCACATTGGTGGTGCCGTAAATAGCCGGGAAAATGGATTCATGAGGATTTCCAAGGACAAAACTGTCAATACATTTGTCCTCGTATGTTGTCACAGCTGCATCTACTGCGGCTTTTACCGCACTTAAATCACCGGTAACGATTGCAATATATTTTCCGGGACAAACAGTCTGTGCCTCAACAATTTCTACCTCTGAAGTTTTTACCATAGCATCTGCTGCGGTAATACCTGTAGCGGTTGTTTTAAATTCAATCATTCCGATTGCTTTACTCATGTTCTGCACGTCCTTTCTAATTTCTTGCAATTACAATGTAACGGTCGGTGACTTCGGTTACTTTACCGCTGATGGTCGCATGAATGCCAACACTTAATCCGTCAGCCGGCTGTGCGATCATCTGGTCTTTTGTTACCTGGTCGCCCGCTTTTACAATTGCCTGTGCCGGAGCTCCAATGTGCTGGCTCAAAAGGACCTTAACCTTGGAAACCTGAACCAGGTTTTCATCCAGCGGTGCATCCTTATCATATTTTGTCAGGGCCAGACGTGCCATCAGACGTTCCTCCGGAACCTTACGGTATTCTCTGGAATCCTTTACCGGTTTTGGCTGAACTCCCTGTGGCGGACGGATACCTGCTTTGCGAAGCCCAACCTTCATATCAGCCAGAAGGCTTCTCGGCGCAAGGCTCTGTGGGCAGGAATACATCTCGCAGACACCGCATGAACTGCAGAAGCTTGCATCCAGATATGGATTCAGATCTCTGAAATCCTGATTGGATGCTGCTCTCATAAAGAGAGCCGGGTTAATTGGATGTCCGAGATTATTACGCGGACAAAGATCCGTACATGTATAGCACTGGCAGCAGATAGATGCTGCACGTTTCAGATCGATGGAAGAAGTACGGCGTTTCTTCGCAACGATGATATGATCTTTTGGAAGAACCAAAATCGCGTTTGTGGTCTTAGTAACAGGTTCTGAACCGCTTCCGATACGTCCCATCATAGGGCCGCCTACAAAATAAACGGGATCCTTAACTGTAACATTGCCAGCCTGAGCCACCACTTCTTCCAGTGTACAGCCAAGAGGAACCTTAACGGTTACCGGATTGCTGACTTCAGCTACAACGGAAACGTATTTTTCAGTTACAGGTTTATTTTCCTCCACTGCCCGGTAAATGTTGTAGATCGTCTCTACGTTGAACACTGCCACTCCCTGTTCAATGGGAAGTCCGCCAGGTCTTACCACACGTCCGGTTGCCTCATAAATCAGAACAACCTCATCTCCCATGGGATATACCTCCTCAAGAAGGTGGATCCGCATTTTCGGGAATTCTTCAATATGCTGTTTTAAAGCATTTACAGTCTGTGTATAAGATTTTTTGATACCGATAATGGCTTCGTCAGCTCCGACTGTCTCTGCCACCATATTGAAGGTTTTCATAATCTCATACGCGTGCTTCTCCAATAACTGTCTGTGTAATTTCAGTAATGGTTCGCACTCTGCACAGTTCATGAGAATTGTGTTGGCCTTGTCACTGATCTTCATATATGTGGGAAAACCTGCGCCGCCGGCACCAACCACACCATTCTCCTGTATGATTTTCTGTAATTCTCTGATTTCCATGGCGTTACTCCAATCCTGCACAATCATCGATGATACCCACGATCGCGGCATCGACAGGTGCTGTTTCTACGCCGCAGCCGATTCTTGCTGCGCTTCCTTGTGCCACCAATACATATTCCCCAATTCCTGCTCCAATCATGTCGATTGCAACAATCTGGCCGAGGTCTGTCTTCATATGATGCACCGGCTCAACAATCATAAACTTGCTTCCTATTAATTTTTCGCATTTTCGTGTGGAAACCACACTTCCAACTACTTTGCCTACAATCATATGAGCCTCCGATTTTTATATTTTTTACGGGAAATGGCAAATTTCCCTTAATTCTCTGTTACCGGCGGCAAAACTGCCGCCGGTATTTAGGAGAAATCACATCACAGGATGCTTTGCATCCCATTTATTTTACGATTGTAACAGTATTGCCTGTGGCAATTTGTGCTGCATTTGCTTCATCTGTATCAATATGCATTTCCAGAGTGAAGCTGTCATGTACGCGAATCTTAACATGGTTGAAAATTGTTCCGCGCTCGTTATCTGCTTTTACAGAAACAATATCTCCATCTTTTACACCGGCTGCCTGTGCATCCTTAGGAGACATATGGATATGGCGCATAGCCACGATACATCCCTCTTTCAGATATACAGCACCTTTCGGTCCTACAATGGCGATTGGTGCGCTGCCTGCCACGTCGCCTGATTCACGAACAGGAACCTTCATTCCAAGCTTGATTGCATCCGTTGCGGATACTTCAACCTGAGATGCTTTACGAACCGGTCCAAGGATACGAACGTTTTCGATTGCGCGAAGCTTCAGTCCGACGATGGTAACGGTCTCGTTGGAAGCAAACTGACCGCCCATCAGCTCTTTCTTCTTTGTAAGCTGATATCCTGGGCCGAATAATGCTTCCACATGTTCCTGTGTCAGGTGAATATGTCTGGCGGAAACGCCGATCGGCACTACATAGCCATCGGTCTTCTTTTCGCTTTTGTTAATTGCCTGAATTACCATTTTGGTAATCAGTTCGATATTATTCGCTTCCAAACCTGCACCTGCTTTCTTTCCTGATTACGGAAATATGATAATTATTTCAGAACCGGAAGAATTTTTTCAACGTCTGTATGTGGTCTCGGGATTACATGTGTAGCTACCAGTTCACCAAGTCTGGATGCTGCTGCGCTTCCGCTTTCTACTGCAGATTTAACTGCTCCAACGTCTCCGCGAACCATTACAGTTACAAGACCGGAACCGATTTTTTCTGTTCCTACTAATGCAACATTAGCTGCTTTGCACATCTGGTCTGCTGCTTCAATAGCTGCTGTAAGTCCTCTGGTTTCAACCATTCCTAATGCTTCCTGTGTCATTCTTTTTTCCTCCTTAATCACTGTTGACGATTCAACTTCCGTGGTTTTGATTTCTTTGGCTTTGGCTGACGTTTTTGCCGCCTCTGCCTTCACTGTAGCCTTCGCTGTTCTTCTGGGAGCAGCGGCCTTTTTAGGGGCTGGCTTTTTTGCGGGTTCCTTCTGCTCTTCAGCCATGTTTATTCCCCCTGTTTATCGTTATTTTTCCAACGTCTAGCACTTAATTCCACAAGTTTGACGATTTCCTCGTGTGGACGGGCAATGACTGCCTTACACGCCGGTTTCTTAATTGCATTGGCTGCTGCCGCTTCCACTGCCTCGGTAACAGCTGCCACATCGCCTTCTACAATAATCGTAACCAGTCGTCCGCCCAGTTTTCGTTCCCAGGTTGCCAGCTCAACATCTGCGGTTTTGCACATGATGTCCAGCGCATCCATTGCCGCTACGACACCGGTTATTTCTATAAATCCGTATGATTTACTCATGAGCGAACTCCTTTATATCCACTAATATGTATTATTAGATGGTCGGCAGGATTTTCTCAACGTCTGTATGTGGTCTCGGGATTACATGTGTAGCTACCAGCTCACCAAGTCTGGATGCTGCTGCACTTCCGCTCTCTACTGCTGCTTTTACAGCGCCGACATCTCCGCGAACCATTACAGTTACAAGACCGGAACCGATTTTTTCTGTTCCTACTAAAGTAACCTCTGCTGCTTTTGTCATTGCATCTGCTGCCTCAATTGCAGCGGTAAGTCCTCTGGTCTCAACCATTCCTAAAGCTTCCTGTGCCATAATTTATTCCTCCTGGATATATTCTATATGGTTAATAAGATAATTTGTTTTATTTACCGCTTCGGATACATAATCATTTATGATTTATCCAAAGCACTGATCTTCAGCATTTTTACCGTACCCTCATCAGGATTGGGAATAACATAGTGCTGTACCACACCTGCAGCTTCATTGGCTGCCTTAATACCTGCCTCTACCGCCGCCTCAACGGCTGCAACGCTTCCGCGGAATTTGATGCAGACAAGGAGCGGTACCGGCAGGCTGTCTGCATTGCCCGGTTTGTTCTTGTCGAACACTTCCAGGCGGACATCTGCGGCCTTGCAGCCGGCATCCGCCGCCACAAAGGCTGTGGTCAGCCCAAATACTTCCAGAATTCCTACAGCTTCTGCCATAACGTTTCTCCTTTACAGTCCGGATTATTTGTTAATAATAGCAATCTTCAGACCAGTCATTTCAAGGTTCTTCTGATGTGCTTCATTGATCTGATCCAGTGAATATCTGTCAGAAATCAGTTCAGACATCGGAAGTCCGATTGCTTTTGCTCTCTTCAGGAAATCAAATGTAGTTGCATAATCTCTCAGAGTGTATACCCAGGAGCCAACCAGATTGATTTCTTTGGAACAGAGGTCAAAGTGCGGGTTAATTGTAGCATCTCCACCATTGATGAAGAAACCAAGCTCGCAAAGACCGCCGCCGTTGCGGATAAATTTGTAAATATTTGCATGTGCCTTCGGGTTTCCTGTACACTGGAATGCGAAGTCTGCAAGGTGACCGCCGAATGCGTCTTTAACGCCCTGTGCAAGAGCATCGATTCCCTTGAAGTCTGCAAAGTTAACGCTTACATCTGCGCCCATTCTCTTGGCAAATTCAAGACGTTTCGGATTTCCGTCTACTGCACAGATATTCTGGATACCCAGAGTACGGAGAACTGCGATACAGATCAGACCGATCGGTCCGCATCCCTGTACAACAACTCTGCTGTTGAATCTGAGGATACCTGTTGTTTTTGCTCTTTCTACTGCGTGAACAAGTACTGCACACGGCTCGATGAGGATACGGGAATCCAGATCCAGATCACTTACGTTAAAGAATGTGGAGCCAAATTCACCGCCGCGGATGTAAATGTAATCGGAAAACCATCCGTTAAGATGAATATCATCATCCGGAAGAAGTCCGTAAACATCTGCGCCGCCTACATTTTTCTTGTTAAGATCGAACATTGTGATTTCCGGATCATCTTTGAAGATCATACAGGTAACGATCTTATCACCAACCTTAACCGGTTTTCCGGCTGTGTCAGTTTTAACATTTTTACCCATTGCCACGATCTCACCGGTTCCTTCATGTCCCAGAGCTACCGGGATCAGGCTGAAAGGATCTCTTTTGAATTCGTGTGCATCTGTTCCGCAGATTCCGCAGCCTTCTACTTTAACAAGAAGGTCATCATCGCCTAACGGCGGAATCGGAAATTCTTTGATCTCATAATGTTCCAGTGCTGTAAGCATTGCTACTCTGGCTGTTTTCGGAATTGCCGGTGCTGCAGGAGCTGCTGCGGGAGCAGATGCTGCCGGTGCGTTTCCTGTCATGCCGGAGAGAACCTGTTTCACGATTTCTTCAATATTTACACTGTTAATATCCATGTTTTTCTCTCCTCCTAATTAACGAATGCAAAGGCTGTCAGACATTACGCAGCGTCTTCTCTTTGTAAAGGTGCTTGCGCTGGTAAGTCCCTCACCTGTACGGCTTGCGATGGTGAATGTACAGTAGCCTTCTCCTCCGAATCCCAGTGCCGCATAAGACGGAGCATTTTTAACAAGGATTGCGGTATCGATTGCTTTCGCATATTTTGTGATATTATCAATATTCTTAGAATGAATATGTGCAGAATGACGGTTGCCATGCTCAAGCCATACAGCCTGCTCTACGGCATCATCAAAATCTCTTGCTCTTACGATACCAAGAATCGGCATCATAAGCTCCTCTGCGATCAGCGGATGCTCCTTGGGACCTTCAAATACGATACAGCGAATGTTGGAAGGAACATTGATTCCGATCATGGAAAGAAGTGTCTTCGCATCACGGCCTACACATTTACGGTTCAGTTTTCCGCCTGCAAGAACAACGTCTGTCAGTTTCTTCTGCTCTTCCTCAGAGATCAGATAGCAGTCATTCTCAGTGAGAAGATAATGCATCAGTTCATCTGCGATGGAAGCAACTGCAACGATTTCTTTCTCGGCAATACACGGAAGGTTGTTGTCAAAGGTACATCCGTTTACGATATCCTGCGCTGCCTTACGGATGTCTGCTGTCTCATCCACAAGTGCCGGAGGATTGCCGGCGCCTGCACCGATGCCGCGCTTTCCGGAGGAAAGAACTGCAGTAACAACGCCAGGGCCGCCAGTTGCTGCGATCAGCGGGATATCTTTATGTTTCATCATAATGTTGCTTGTTTCAAGTGTTGGTTTTTCAACCGTTACTGCAATATTATCCGGGCCGCCTGATTCCAGGGAAGCTTCATTTACCAGATTAATTGCAAAGATGGAAGTTTTAATTGCTGCCGGATGAGGATTAAACACAACGGTATTTCCGCCTGCCAGCATTCCCATTGTATTACACAATACGGTTTCGCTGGGGTTTGTACACGGTGTGATCGCACCGATAACTCCAAACGGTCCCATTTCAATCAGAGTAAGACCTCTGTCTCCGGACCATGCAGTTGTGGTAATATCCTCTGTTCCGGGTGTCTTGTCTGCTACAAGGTGATGTTTGAGAATCTTATCTCCCACATTTCCCATACCAGTCTCATCCACACCCATACGGGCAAGAATTTCTGCATTTTCTTTGATTTTTTTACGAATGCAGGTAATGATTTTTTCTCTCTGGTCCATGGACATTCTCTTTACGATCTGCTCTGACTTTTTAGCAGCCTCGATCGCATCGTTCATATCCTTGAAAACACCATGTTTTCCGGAGGGAGCATCTGCAATCTGCATTTTTGCCATAACTTCCTGTACAATTTCCTGTACCATATTCTCACTAATTGGCATGAGATTGTCCTCCTTTAATCAGATACAAAATTATTTAAGTCCCAGCTGAGCCATAACCTGTTTTGTGATCTGTGCTACTAATTCAGCATCTGCATTGTCTGCTGCAGGAGCAGATTCTTTTCCAACGAAGTCATACTGATATCCCGGGAACTGTTTGTAGTCATCGCTGCTGCATGCGCCGCAGTTATGGCAGTTCTTTTTGTCCTTATTCAGGCAGATGCTTGCCGGATGTTTTCCTGGCATACCGAATTTACGACGGATTGCATACAGTTTCTCAACGTTCTTCTCATCGAATTCCTTCGGGCCGCCGAGCAGTTTGCTCTGATACAGAAGCTGTGCATAGAATTCAACAGATTCCATCTTCATGTATGCAGCATTCAGGTCTGTGCTCCATGTCAGTGCTCCGTGGTTTTCCAGAAGAACTGCATCGAAATATGGAAGGTATTTTTCCAGATTGTCCGGAATTTCCATTGTGGAAGGTGTACCATATTCAGCGATCGGTACGCATCCGAGAGAAATAACTGCTTCCGGCATGATCGGCTGAGTAAGCGGAATGCCTGCGATAGCAAATGAAGTTGCATAAATCGGATGAGCGTGTACAACGGATCCTACATCCGGTCTCTTCTGATACACTCTCATGTGCATCTTAATTTCAGAAGATGGTTTAAATCCAGGATTTGCCTGAATAACATTACCCTCTTTATCTACTTTACAGATAAATTCAGGTGTCATGAAGCCTTTGGAAACACCTGTAGGTGTGCAAAGGAATTCATTGTCGTTCAGCTTAACGGAAATGTTACCGTCGTTTGCTGCAACCATGTTACGGTTGTAAATTCTTCTTCCGATGTCGCAAATCTGTTTTTTGATCTCGAACTCGTTTACCATGCTATTTTCCTCCTTGTTTGCATTGGTTTTGCTTTTTTTGTTTCTGTTGAAACTTTACCACATTTCACATAAAAAGTCAAGGTTATCCTATAATTTCATGTGGTATTATGTGGTTTTTTTATGTGGTTTTTATTGTGATTTCCATCTTCTGCCACTTCCCAGGGCATTACATCTCCTTCTTCTCTCAGATATTCAAGAATATCAGCCACTCCCTGGTGGGCTTTGGAATCCACATAAAAAATCTTTTTACAGCCTGCAAGCCTCAGCCAGGAAGCTGCACGCTCTGTGTTTGCGTCCGGATGGTTTATTTTTGTCACAATCCCCACCACCTCCCTGTTCGCCATACAGGTAATGCAGGGCGGAAAAAGGCAGTATGGTTCAATAGCCGAAACCAGAAGTCCCACCACATCGGACTCATATGTATAAAGTGCCAGAGCATGCCCGAGACCTTTCGTCTGGGCATATTCTCCGGGCGTATCAACAATTACATCAAAATTATTCACATACTGGGTTTTGTGATAATGTATTTTTTCACCGCGCAGAGCCTGGGTCAGGGTTGTTTTACCCGCCTCGCTGCGGCCGATGAGCACAATTTTTTTCATTATTTCATGTTCTTGTGATCGGACACACAGTGAATCCCAGCTTTTCACTGACATAGTCCAGAATGGCACCAACAGAAGCCTCCACTTCCGACACTGTTCCGGTAATAATCAGGCTTCCGCTGAAGCGGTCCACAAACCCCAGTTCCACACCGGAAGATTTGATTGCAATATCCGCCATGATTATGGCTGTTTCTGCCGGACTGATGGTCAGTATCCCAATGGCAGAACGGGAATAATCAACAGAAGGATCCAGGCCCAGCTTTGTATAAAGAATCTTATCCGGATTTGCAATAATGTGCGCAAGGGAAATCTGTTTGCCCGGCACCAGCTCCTGAATAATGCGCTGCTTGATTTCCGGAGACATTTCATCGGTATATCCCATATTTTTCCTCCAATCCGGCAGTTCGGCCCACGCACAGAGCGAACCGCCCTCCCATGCTGCTCATGGTATATATTATACCCCTGTCTTCCTCCAATGTCAACATAATCCAACATATTATTTTTTTGTTTTATGTGGTTTTTATGTGGTTTCATGTGGTATTTTGATGTTGATTTTATTTGTTTTTATTTTTTCTGTCTTTTTCTATATTGACAACATTCTTTAAGTCTGTCATACTTAAAAAAAGTTCAAAAACGCCTGCTTTTTCAGGCGAAAGGAGCAGTTTTTATGTATCTTTCCGATATACACACCCATTCTATCGCCAGTGGTCACGGCACATCATGCACCATTTCCCAGATGGCTAAAAGCGCCTCTGCCAAAGGTCTGAAGCTTCTGGGTATTACCGATCACGGCCCGGCAACTCTGGCCGCCGGTACTCCTTCCTATTTCCGAAGCCTGACCTTTTCTCCCAGAAAACGTTTCCAGGTGGATATTCTCTATGGAATCGAATTAAATATCCTTGACAGTGAGGGCCGCGTGGATCTGGAAGAGGATCTGCTTTCCGGACTGGATTACGCCATCGCCAGCATGCATTCTCAGAATTACCGCAGCGGAACAAGGGAAGAAAACACCATTGCTTATATAAATGCCATGAAAAACCCCCACGTCAAGATTCTCGGGCATTGCGACAACCCTCACTATCCGGTGGATTATGAAGCACTGGCAGTCTGTGCCAGAGAACAGAATGTGATTTTTGAGATCAATGAAGCATCTCTCGCCCCCTACGGTTACCGCGGAGATACAAGAGCCAACAACAGGGAGATTCTGCGCTGCTGCAGGAAATACCAGGTTCCCATTGTACTTTCCAGTGACAGTCACGGCAGCAGACATATCGGTGATTTTTCTTACGCTGCAGAATTCGTTCATCAGGCAATGTTTCCGGAAAGCCTGATCCTGAATAATCAGATTCCACAGCTTAAGGTATTTTTACAGACAAGATAATTTCAGACCGGAAGGAGAAGTGAATACTTTATGACAAACACCATAACACCAGCCGAAAACCCACTGGGCACAGCTCCGGTGGGAAGTCTTTTGCGTAAATTTGCAATTCCAAGCATTATCAGCATGACAGTAAGTTCTCTTTATAATATAGTGGATCAGATTTTTATCGGTCAGGGGGTAGGCATGCTGGGAAATGCAGCCACCAACGTAGGCTTCCCCATGACTACCATTGCCACCGCTCTTGCGCTTCTCATAGGAATCGGGGGCGCTGCCAACTTCAATCTGGCACTTGGACGAAAGCAGACAGAACGTGCCAGATGCATCGCCGGAACCGCATTCGGAAGCCTGATCATTTCCGGTATCCTGCTTTGCATCATCTTTCAGTGCTTTCTCAAACAGATCGTACTCGCCTGCGGAGCAACGGAACAGACTCTTCCCTATGCACTGGCCTATGTGGGCATCACATCCCTGGGACTTCCCTTTTATATGGTCGTCACAGGAGGAAACCACCTGATTCGTGCCGACGGCAAGCCCACCTATTCCATGGCTTCCATGCTTTCCGGAACCATTATCAACACAATTCTGGATCCGCTTTTTATTTTTGTATTCCACTGGGGAATTCAGGGCGCTGCTCTTGCCACTGTGCTGGGACAGATTTTTTCCGCAATGATGGTATTTGTATATATCCCCAGATATTTAAATCACTCTTTAAAACTGCCGGATCTTCTGCCCAGACCCGGTTATTTAAAAGCCGTGGTTTCTCTCGGATCTGCAGCCTGTCTGAATCAGCTTGCCATTACAGTTGTTCAGATTGTACTCAATAACACCCTGCGGCATTACGGTGCTTTGTCACCATATGGCAGCGATATCCCCCTGGCAGCGGTGGGCATTATCATGAAAGTAAACATGCTGTTTCTTTCTGTTGTCATCGGTCTTTCTCAGGGTGCTCAGCCGATTATCGGCTTTAACTACGGCGCCGGAAAATATGACAGGGTAAAGGAAGCTTACCTCAAAGCTGCCGGAGCTGCCACAGTAGTTGCAATTGTCGGCGTTTTATGTTTTCAGATTTTTCCCCGCCAGATCATTTCTTTCTTTGGCTCCGGGGATGAACTGTACTACGAATTTTCCGTAAAATTTTTCCGGATATTCCTGTTTGCAACCTTTTTCAACGGAATACAGCCGGTGACCTCCAATTTCTTCACCTCCATCGGAAAAGCCTCCCGCGGAATCTTCCTTGCCATGACAAGACAGATTATTTTCCTGCTTCCTCTCGTCCTTATATTCCCGCTGTTTATGGGAATTGACGGTGTCATGTTTGCAGGCCCCATCTCCGACAGCGCCGCCGGAATCATAGCCATTATCCTGGTCTCCAGGGAATTCAGAAGACTGAAATAATTTTCACCACAATAAAAGGGGATGCAGCATGATCTTTGCCGCATCCCCGTTATTTATTATTCTATTCCTGTACCAGTGAGAAGAATGCGGTCAGATCATCTGTTTCACACTCCCCTTTCTCCATCCAGAAATCTGCCATTTCCTGACTGATATCAAAAATATTGCCTTCTTCTCCAGCCGTATTCAGCTTCTGATTCTCTTCTCTTCCATAAAACTCCAGTCCCTGTACATCACTGGCAACATCCTCTGCCGTAACCTCTTCAAAGCCGGATGCCATCATTTCATATGCCTCTTCCGGGTTTTCATTCAGAAAATCAATGGCTTTATACCACGCTTCTGTTACAGCCTCCACAACCTCAGGATTTTCTTCTGCATATTTCGTATTTACAACAAGGGAATCCATAATCGTATTGGGATAATCCGCACTTGTAACAATGGCATGTGCACCCTCTACTGTCTCAATGGCTTCTGAAAGCTCCGGCTCCCACATGATCGCCGCATCAACTGTTCCGCTCATAAATGCCAGGCCGGCTTCTGTTGTATCCCCCATGTCAACCACATCGATATCATCTTCTGTAAGGCTGCTTCCCTGTTCCAGAGCAGTCAGAAAGAAATAATAAGAAGATGCCGATTTATCCAGGGCCAGCTTTTTGCCTGCCAGATCATCCAGAGTTTCAATATCCGCAGTGGCAACCAGTCCGTCAGCTCCATTGGAAGAATCCATAGTCAGAAGGAAACGGCTGTCCGCTCCGTTCGCATACATTTTGATATTAGGATCCTGTGCTGTAGCCAGAAACTGTACATTTCCTGTGGTGATCAATGCCGCATAAGTAGATTCATCCTCAATAACCTGAATATCCATATTTATACCGGCTTCCTCAAAATATCCCTGCTCCCGGGCAATAAACATGGGAGCATATCCTGTCCATGTACAAAACGCCATGGTCACATCCTGCGCCTCATCTGCATACACTGCTCCGGGGCAGCCAAGAAGAGACGCCGCTAATACAGCTGCAAGTACTTTTTTTTTCATCTTTTTTCTCCTTTATTAAATTTATTTTTTATTCTCTGTTATCGATCCAGAGCCGCATCACTGCTTTCCTTCCATAGCATATCCATAATTTGCTTCTTTGTGTCCAGAAACTCCGGCAGCACAAGAGAATTATGACTTCGTTCTCCCGGAATATTTACCGTGAGAACATCGCGGATTTTGCCTGGCCGACGACTCATAACATAAATCCGGTCTCCCAGAAGGACTGCTTCATCAATGTCATGGGTAATAAATAAAATGGTCGTACCGGTCCGGCGGCTGATATCTGCCAGCAGTTCCTGCATCACCACACGTGTCTGTGCGTCCAGTGCGCCAAAAGGTTCATCCATCAGCAGAACCTCCGGTTCATTTGCCAGTGTACGCGCAATCGCCACGCGCTGTTTCATACCTCCGGACAGCTGTTTGGGAAGAGCATTTTCAAAGCCTTCCAGACCAACCAGATCAATATATTTTTTTGCCCTTTCCGCTCTTTGGGCTGCAGGAACATTTTTCATTTTAAGCCCGAATTCCACATTTTTCTGAACCGTCAGCCAGGGAAAAAGGCTGTATCCCTGAAAGACCATGCCCCGATCTGCCCCCGGCCCTTTAACCGGCTTTCCATCCAGCAGAACTTCTCCCGAAGTTGCCGTATCAAGGCCGCCGATAATATTGATCAGGGTTGTTTTTCCGCATCCGGAGGGGCCTACGATCATAACAAACTCCGACTCCCGCACTTCCAGATTCACACCTGAAATTGCTGTTACTTTTCCATTATTCCCTTCATAAACACGAGTCAGATCTTTGATCTGAAGCTTCATCCCTTTATCCATACTCACACCTGTCCGCATTATTTTTTATCTCCCAGACGCTCCTGCCATGGGGCCACAATTCTGGTCAGCAGCCGGAAAACCCAGTCTGTCACAAGGCCGATCAAGCCAATGAGGATCAATCCTGCAAAAATCGTGTCCGTTGCCAGATAACGCTGAGATTTCAGAATCATATAACCAAGTCCGTTATTTGCCGCAACCATCTCGGCCACCACCAGATAAGTCCATGCCCACCCGATGGTCAGACGGAAGTCGTCCATCAGCCCCGGAAGAGCCGCCGGAAAAATCACCTCTTTATATATCTGAAAGCGATTTGAGCCCAGTGTCTTTGCTGCATTAATCATATTATTATCCACACTGGATACTGTATCACAGATCATCAGCACCAGCTGAAAAAATGTTCCCAGAAAAATAATCGTGTATTTCTGTACCTCTCCAATACCCAGATACAATAAGGTCAGAGGTACAAGTGCAACCACCGGAAGATATCGTGCAAACTCTATAATAGGCTGTATAAATGCACTGAATCTTTTGGAATTTGCCATAAGCATCCCCACAGGCAGTGCAACAATAACAGAAAAAATCCATCCGACAAGGACACGTGCCGTAGATTCCCAGCAATTTGCCAGAAGGGATCCATCCTTTGCCATGGAAATCAGCTTATTTATTACATCTGTAGGTGACGGAAGAAATATTTCATCCACCGCCCCACTGTAAGATGCAGCACACCAGATACCGATCAGCAGAAAAAAACAGATCAGCGACAGGGTCCTGCTGCCCATTTTTGACAGATTTTTCTTATCCATAAAAACAGCTCCATTCTTTTATCTCTTCATGGTACTTTCGCGCTCGAATGCGGTACAATGCTACAATGATAGTATATTACATCAATTCTATGAAGATATCAAGTTGTTTTTTATATTTTTCCAAAAAACAAAAAAACCGGGAAATCATCTTGTCAGATTTCCCGGTTCAGGTGTCCATTTTATTAATCATTTCCATCAGCTCAGCATACTTTCCAGTAATATATCCAAAATTTTTTCTTTTATGAGGAAGCATACAGCCTGTACAGTCTTTTATTCCTTTTTCTGTGATACGAAAATTCCCGCCGCATTTCTTTCCCAGTGCATACAAGGGGCAATAACAGAAGAGGCAATTAAAATCGTTTTCATCAGCACCTTTATGGCAGGGAAAAAATTCACATTTTCTGTGGCTGAAATAAGAATATTCCTTATCTTCCCAATACTGCTTCTCCATGATACCTCCTTTATTTTCCCATAAAAAAGAGGGAGCGACGCTACTTCGGGGTAGAAATAAATCCGTTCATGAGTGCGCGGAGGGAACGAACATATCCGAAGTAGTATCGCCTGCCATTTAATCTGGTATAATTCATAATGAACAGGCGCATTCCATAAAAAATGCCCGCCTTCATAACAAAAGCAGACAACATCCCGGGGCTGCGGAATCCCCAAAACTGGTTGTTACACTTTACACGGAAGGTTAACCTCGCCATATCAAGCAGGTTTCCTGGCTCCAGAATCATTGCTCTTCTCACCTTCTCATGCATCTGCACAATGGCTTTATTGAGAATCACTCCTCTGTTACAGTGACCGGATCGCTCAGGTTTCTCACCTGATTCCCTTTTCTGTCTGTTATTTAAACAGTCAGCACTTAATATGTTCAATATGGAATTATACTAACGATATAATAGCACCTGTTGTACACTTTGTCAATAATTCATCAGATCATCCTGTGATTTTTTGTTATTCCTGCAAACTGCGGAAAAGCGACTCATTCTCTGCACAATACTCAACCAGTTCACTTCCGGTGGCAAACCAGACACCCTCATGTTCGCAGATATACTGCAGAAATTCTTTCAACATGGCAAAACGGCCCGGACTTCCGGTAGACTGGGGGTCCAGCTGCAGATTGTAACACAGATTATGGTTATAATGTCCGGTGAACTCATCCTTCCAGTTAGAAAGAACATTGCTGTAATTGGCTACACGACCCTGACCAAAGGGAAAAGCCGGACGGTAATTAAATGCAAAATAAGGCAGATCAAAATTTGCCCACTGCATGGGAATCTGCAGAATCTTATCTCCGTTATCATTCACCTTCATAAAATAAGGACGGTCATCATCGTATAAGTCACTGGAATAACGCATCCCAAATTCCCGGGCGATCCCATTGCACATCATACGCCGATATGTACGGGGAATACTCCAACCGGCCCCTGTCACCACCACAAAACGGTTACACAACGTCTGTGCCACCGCAAGCGCTGTCTCTCCCGGCGCGATCACCGGAATTCTCACATTTTCCCGGCAGGCTTCCAGCCCCACATCGCTGAAGCAATAGATTACAATAGCATCAAAGCCGTCCCTTTCGGCCTGAATTGCCATTTTAACCAGCTCAGGTGCTGCAAATGCCTCATCCGTGTGTCAGTCCAGCTCATCCGGTCCCTTTTTTATACAATCTACGGAAATCTCTGTTCCCGGTGACAGAGCCGTCACTAACATACGCTCACGCTCATCCATGGTTTCGCGGCGCATGGCCTTGTCTGTCATCAATACCTTAATCCGCATGGGAACCTCCTTCCGGCAATGTTATCTTTCCAGACTGTTCAGCCACTGTTTTCCAGCCTCGATCTGACGGCGTACTTCAGCCGGAGCTGTTCCGCCAAAGGACATGCGGGCATCCACACAGGATTTAATACTGATATCTCCAAGGGACTCCTTGGTCACACGGCTGTCAATGGCCTGCAGATCTTCCTCTGTCAGATCTTCAAAATCACAGTTTTTATGTTCACAGGCTTTTACCATACGACCCACAATGGAGTGTGCCTCACGGAACGGAATGCCCTGTTTTGCAAAGTGTTCTGCAATATCCGTTGCATTCAGGAATCCCTTGCCCAGCTGTTTTTCGATCTGATCCATCCGGAATTCCGTTTTATCCAGCATTTTGGCAAAGATATCAATGGTCGCCTTCCAGGTGTCCACTGCATCAAACAGGCTTTCCTTATCTTCCTGGAAATCCTTATTATATGCCAGCGGTGTTCCTTTCATTACAGTCAGAAGCTGCATTAAGTCACCATAAACGCGGCCTACTTTACCGCGAATCAGCTCTGCCATATCCGGATTTTTCTTCTGCGGCATGATACTGCTTCCTGTGCAGAAACTGTCATCAATTGCAATATAGGAAAATTCAGAAGAATTCCACCATGCAAATTCCTCTGCCCACCGTGAAAGGTGCATCATGGAAATCGAAGCATCGCTGAGGAATTCCAGACTGTAATCACGGTCGCTGACTCCATCCATGGCATTTTCACATGGAGCCTCAAAGCCCAAAAGCTGGCTTGTCAGATGTCGGTCGATGGGCATTGTGGTGCCGGCAAGAGCACAGGAACCCAGCGGATTGTAATTCAAACGCTCCAGTGTATCCTTCAGTCGTTCGATATCTCTCTTGAACATCTGAAAATAAGCCATAAATACAAAACCGATTGTAATCGGCTGTGCATGCTGCAGATGAGTAAAGCCAACGGTAATCTTATCTGCATATTTCTCTGCTTTCTCCAGAATAACGCTTTCCAGATAACAAAGACTATTCAGAATCTCATAAACTTCTTTTCTCAGATACAAACGGGTATCCACCTGACACTGGTCATTACGGCTGCGGGATGTATGCAATTTTTTACCCACATCGCCAATGCGTGCAATCAGACGGCTCTCAATACCCATGTGGATATCCTCATCCTCAACTGTGAAGACAATTTTTCCATCTGCAATGTCCTTTCGGATTCCTTCCAGACCATCAATAATCTGATCTTTTTCCTCCTCAGAAACAATCCCCTGTCTTCCCAGCATGGTTACATGCGCAATACTGCCATCAATATCCTCATTATACATTCTCTGATCAAAGAAAATAGAAGCATTGTATTTTTTTACAATATCATCCATATCTTTTTCAAATCTTCCTCCCCATAAACTGGCCATTGTTTTCACTCCTTTATTCATATTTTCTGAATAATTATACGTCATAGGCACAGTATGCGTCAAGTGTGTTCACCAAATGCCGGAAAACACAAAAAACCTGCCCCTTTTCGGGACAGGCTCTGTCATTTTTATTAAATTACACGTCTTACAGAAAGAATTGTACGGTATGCAGCATTGTCACTGATCTTAATTCCGCCTGCCGGATATGGTGCACTGTTAGATGCGTGGACGATCTGTCCATTTCCCATATAAATCGCAACATGTCCACCGTAGCAGATCAGATCACCCGGCTGTGCATCTGCATAAGAAACTTCATATCCTGCATTCATCTGTTCGTAAGATGTTCTCGGAAGGCTTACACCAAAGTTTGCATATACACTCTGTACAAAACCTGAACAGTCAGCTCCACTGGTAAGACTTGTTCCGCCATATACATAAGGATTTCCCACAAACTGTGTTGCATAGGACACTACAGAAGATCCGGCGCCGGATGAGCTTGCGGAGCTTTCTGCACTTTCCTCATAGCTTTCTTCGTAGCTCTCCTCGTAGCTTTCTTCAGATACGGTGTTATCCGAATCGATCACATTTCCATACTCATCATACTGTACGTCTCCGTCACCGTCCACGTCATCATAATCATCAGATTCGCCGTCACCTTCGATCAGGTTTCCATCTTCATCGTATTCCATGTCTTCAATCACATTGCCGTCTTCATCGTACTGTACTTCTTCATCGTTTTCCTCATAATCATAATCGGAATCAGAGCTTTCCTCGATCACATCACCATTTTCGTCGTACTGTACTTCTTCGCCTTCCTGCTCCAGAGCAGCTGCCTCTTCTGCGGCTGCAGCTGCGGCTGCTTCTGCCTGACGCCTTGCTTCCTCTTCAGCAGCAATCCGTTCTGCTTCCAGTCTCTCAATCTCAGCTGTCTGTTCCGCAAGAAGGTTTGCATATTCGGTAGCCTGCTGCTGAGCATATGCAATTTCATTTTCACAATCAGCAGAATTTGCACGTTTTACTTCCAGCTGGTATTCCAGATTTGCGGACTGTGCTTCATATTCCGCTTTCATATCCTCCAGCTCTGCTTTTTCCTGTGTATAACGTTCCTGCAGATTGGAAACCTCTTCCACTGTATTTACATATTTGTCAAGACTTGCTCTGTCCTGCTCATACATCTTCTGTGTATATTCTGCTCTTGTAAGCAGATCAGCAAGATTTTCAGCACCCATCATCATTTTAAACCAGGCATCGTTACCGCCTTTTTCATACAGATACTGAATTCTCTTTTTCATTGCCTCATACTGATTATCACGGGCATTCTGAGCCTTTGCCAGATCCTGCTTCGTTCTTATGATGTCTGTCTCCTTGTTGGAAATATCACCTTCCAGAACTCCGATGGAAACCATCACATCCACAAGATTGGCATCCAGTGTGGCAATCTCACTTTCCAACTGCTCCTTTGCATACCAGAGTTCATTAATACGATTATATGTAGCATCCAGCTGCTGGCTGGTCCATGCCTGTTCCTGACGTAACTCTTCTTCCGTTGTTGCTCCAACACTCACAACCTGTGCGGAACTCATAATAAGAGCAAGCATCAGGCAAACCATTCTTTTTTTCATGTTAATCACCCTCATATCCAATTCTTAACATTTTCGAAATATATCTCACTTAATTCCTCTACATATTAACACATGCTTATTTGGATTGCAAGGGTTTTTCATCAATTATTTTATATTTTTGTAACATTTATTAAAGATTACGCAAAATGTTTCACTCAGCCGCGTACAGCAGGAATGCGGGAGGCGTTCCCAAATAAAAGAACTGCTGCAAAATCCAACTCAGAAAACCTCAGATTTCAGAAGCTTTCACATTTGATTTTGCAGCAGCAAATCTTGAATACTATTTCCTATTTAAACAGATCTGCCAGAATCTGATCTGCCGTTTTGTTCATATATCCGTCAGGATCTGCAAGAGTACTGCGGTTCCATCTCAGATAATTACCATTACGGATATAATTACTGGTGGATGTATGGTAATCATATTTTGTAAATCCGGCGTATTTGGACATATATTTCTTCGCAAGAGTTACTGCCTGGCTGGAGTAATCTCCGCTTGGTGTTGGTGTTCCTGCAATCTGGCATCCGGCATTCGGTGTGGAATGAACGATCACAACACTCTTATCAGAGCACTGTCCCAGAACGATCCAGGTATGGCCGCTGTTATATCCCACATCTCCCGGTTTCAATACCCAACTAGAACTGGAAAGCTTAGACTGATTATAAATAGTTCCCCAGCCCTTGGATGCATAATAGCTTCCCACATCTGATGCGACCACTGTATAACCGCTTCCGACTCCGGACTGACTGTGCATTACCTGATAAGCTGCCCAGCCCACAAAGCCGGAACAGTCAAGTCCCTTCGCACGATTTGCTGTACTGAGGTCATTATAATTGTGATAATCATAACTGCTGTTCTGACTGTCATACCACTGCTTCCAGGTAGGGCTGACACCCTTTCTGGTGGAATCATTCCAGCCGCCGCCCCATACATACAGAGCCTGTCCAACCGGCTTCAGCGCTCCTGCCAGATAATTCTTAATGGTCTTGGTTCCGGTGGATGCAACTGTATCAGGCTGCTCATTACTGGAAATCAGCACACCGCTGCTGTTAAATGTATAGGTAACACCACCGATCACCTGCGTACCGGTAGCCATCACACCTGTAGATGTATCGAAATAATAACGGTCTCCCTTGGAATTGGAAATCCATCCTGTTCTCATCTTACCGGTGGTCTTATGGAAATAGTACGTCTTTCCGCCTATTTTCTGGAATCCCGTCAGCATAATTCCGGTGCTGGTATTAAAATAGCGCTTTACATTTCCGGAAAAGGTCACCCATCCGGTGGACATTACGGCTGTTTTTTCATTAAAGTAACGCTTCTGCCCTTTTGAATCTGTTGTCCAGCCTCTGGTAGCATAACCGGTGCTGGCATTCATATAATAACGTTTGCCGCCTATGGTAGCCCATTTCGTCTTCATAATTCCGGTAGACGGATCAAAATAACGTTTCTGACCCTTGGAATTCTTCAGCCATCCTGTAACCATAGCTCCTGTACTTTTGCTGAAGTAACGTTTCTGTCCTTTTGAGTTTTTTACCCAGCCTTTTGCCTGAACGCCTGTCTTTGCATTGAAGTAATACTTCTTGCCATTCAGAGTGAGCCAGCCTTTATGTTTCTTCCCATCACTGTCGATGTAATATGTCTTTCCGCCTATGACCTGAAATCCTGTGGTAGCTGCGTGAACCTGCAACGGCTTTGCATAAAGGATCATCCCTGCCATCAGCAATGTAAAAAGTAAAATCCCCCACAGCTTATAGCGCTTCATAATTCTCTGCATAATTACCCTCTTTCTTTACTGCTCAAACATGATGCGTGCGGGAAGGCTCATGTTTTTTACAATCTTGTTACAAATTTATGTAGTTATTATAATGCAAAGTAAAGCTTTCGTCAACCCAAAAGTACATTTCCGTAAGATATGCATTGAAAATCCTGTTTTTCTCGCCTTCGCTAAAAAAGAGACAATCTCCTCATACGGAAATCGTCTCCTTAATAATTTTGTAATATTTTATAGAAGATGTTTGCGAAGCTCTGCACCGTCAAGAGCACTTAAATATGCCGGCGGTACATCAAATACCGTCTTACATCCATTCTGACCCTCCTGGCTCATGCGATATGCCGCACGTGCATAAGCAACAATAACAGAAGACGTAAACTCCGGATTGGAGTCCAGCTTAAGACTGTATTCGATCACGTGGCTGTTCTCGTTATTCCATCCGGTCTTTCCTGAACGGATCACAAATCCACCATGAGGTATGCCGCTGTGATCACGTTTCAGTTCCTCTTCAGAGATAAAATGTACAGTGGTGTCATACTGATCAAAATAATTGGGCATGGTTTTGATCTCTTCCTCTATACGTGCAAGATCTGCGCCTTCCTCTGCCACAACAAAGCACTCTCTTGTATGCTTTTCTCTCGTGGTAAGCTCCGGATTCTCTCCCGCTCTGACTGCATTCAGGGCAGCCTCCACCGGAATGGTATACTGTTTGCCGTCTTTCACACCATCAATACGGCGAATAGCATCAGAATGTCCCTGGCTTACTCCTTTACCCCAGAAAGTATAATCCTTTCCGTCTGTGAGAATGGCATTTGCATACATTCTGTTCAGTGAAAACATGCCTGGATCCCAGCCAACGGAAATAATTCCCACATGACCGCTTTCAGAAGCTGCTTTATCCACATTTGCAAAATGCTCCGGAATTTTCGCATGGGTATCAAAGCTGTCTACCACATTAAACCACTGTGCATATTCAGGTGTCTGTTCCGGAAGATCTGTTGCACTTCCTCCGCAGAGAATCAATACATCAATTCTATCTTTCAGTTTTTCTGCCTCATCCACAGAATATACTGCCGCTGTTTCTGTAAGAATATGAACGGTTTTCGGATCACGGCGTGTAAAAACAGCCACAAGCTCCATATCAGGATTATGCTTAATGGCACATTCAACTCCACGTCCAAGATTTCCGTATCCTAAAATTCCAATACGAATACTCATTATCGATTTCCTCCTGTTGTTTTATTCATCACTTTAATAGTGTAATATCTTAAAGAAAGATTGTCAATAATTTTCTGTCAGCAGCGGCAGAATAGTCCGGGTCCGCAGCACATATTGCAGGCCATATTTGCAAGGCACAGCTTCATGCAGTAATCGCCGCCTGTATCCGGCATTCCCCCAAAAGGATTCTGCTGTGTCTGATACCAGGTACCTCCGCCTTCCATTCTCTGCAGAAGCATTTTATACTGTGCATTTCCCGGTTCAAGACGAACCGCCTCCCGGATGTGCGCAAGAGCAGTCACATTGTTGCCTGTACCCATATTGGCCATAGAAGACAGATAATACCACTGCCCGTTTCGCTGTTTCAGTCCGTCAAGCACATTTAAGGCCTCCTGGTAATGACCGCTTTGTATATAATTGGCAGCAGCCTGACGCCGAAGAGCTTCCTCATCCTGATAGGTGCTCTGTTTTCCGGCGAAATCGCCAAAACCACCGAACGCATCTCCATTTGAGCCATACTCACGTTCCTTCATGATCTGCTCATAAGCCTGCTGCACCTCTTTAAACTTTTCTTCTGCCTGGTCTTTATTTGGATTATTAATATTGGCATCCGGGTGATATTTGCGGCTTAGTTTACGGTAAGCCTTTTTGATTTCTTCGTCTGAAGCATCCCGGGAAACTCCCAGAACGCGATATGGATCAATCATATTTTTTCTCCTGTGCTTCCTTCCTTTTTCGAGTAACTGCCTCAAAGCGGCACCATACACCGGAATACAGGATATTCCGCAAAATGTCACCATACTTTATAATAGGAAGTTTCTCAAATTCTCTGCATGCTTCTGCCAACATCAAAATTAAAAGGCCGCGCACCTGTTCTGCAAAATCCTCCTCATGAGAAATCGCCGAAAAAGGATTGTAGTTTCCCTTCTTCTCATCCTCTTCCACATCGTCATAAGCATCCAGTAAATAAATAAATTTTCCCAGATAAAATCCCATTCTCCGGAGGGTTGGCTCCCAGATATCCTTCCGATAGGCAAAAACCTCTTCCAGAATGTGACCAAAACACCCTGCCATCTTATCAATATCTGTCTCTTCAGCCTTTTCCAGACTGGAAAGCCGGTGAAGTCCCTGAACGATCTTTTCAGATTTTTCACGATATTCAAAGGCTTTCTGACTGTTTTTCTTTACCCCGGTCATCTCCAGGATTTTAGCGTATGCCAGCCTGAACACCTTGTGTTCATCTTCCCAGTCATCCATACACTTATAATAGGTAAGAAGAAGATTCATTGCTGCCGCATATTCTGTAATCTCATTTTTTCTTACCGGCCGACGTTTAACCGGATGAACGGCACATCTGGTAGTACCTGTTCTGGTGGGAGGCTCATACAAACCACTCAGCAGGAGCAGTACAAAAGTCATGTCATAGGAAATGGAAATCTGTCCGGCGATACCGTACTTTTCCCGCAGTTCCCTGCAAAGACCGCAATAAAAGGAACGATATACATCATAATCCTTAAATTTGATTTCCGGTTTATTCATTACCACATACCCAAACATATCAGCTCCTCTTTATAAACTTTGTACTGCATTTCGGACAGGATATCTCTATCTTGCCCTTTCCCCGGGGAATCCTTATTTTCTGACCGCAGCCTGGACAGGTATAAATATGATGAGTTTTTCTCTGTTCCATCAGATTTTTTTCTTTTGCAAAGCGGCTGCGGATTTTAGCTGTATATCCAAGATATTTCTGGTTTTCTCTGGCACGCTGGGCAATATTTCTTGAAAAAATCCGGTAATAGGTGTAAACGATGGCCAGCATTCCCAGAAAATCCAGCAGGGAGCTTAACGACGGTGTTGACCTGCGCAGAAAAACAGAAAGAATAATGGTAACAAATGCTGCTCCAATGGTAAACTTGGAAAACTGATCCACTCCGTAACGCCCCTGCATAAACCTGAAAAACTTTTCCTTCATATACTCCCTCTTTTCTTATGCTTCTTTAACCAGAACCTTTGTCACTTCCGCAATATACATGGTATGATAATCCTTATCAGGATACCATTTGACATCATTCTGTGTTTCATCAAAGCATTCCGGCTTAATGGTATCATGGTACATGGTTTTGCATACCATGATCATGTCCGCCTCTTCAATGGCTGTTGTTCCGGCCACATAATATGGAGTCAGACCTGCCTCAGAAATCTTATCTATTCCCTTTCCTGAAACCTTTCCGCAGTATCCCAGATTCTGACGATATTTTTCGTCAAGGAAAGAAATCGTAAATGTCTGTTCTCTGTCCACAAATTCCTTTGTATATCTCTGAGGACGAATATAAACTGTCACGGCATTTTTGCCCCACATAACTCCCATGGCACCCCAGCTTGCCGTCATGGTATTCGCCTTTTGTTCATTTCCTGCTGTGATCAGCATCCATTCCTTACCGATTTTTGTAAAAGGATTCATATTCAGCTCTTCTGCTGCAATTTCTTTAAAACTCATTTTTCTTCCTCCTGCCGGATTCCCGGCTGATGATTTTTCTGCTATCGTTCGCTGCACACCTGAAAAATATAAAATTTCAGATAATAGGACTCATCTGCCGCCCACAAAATAGGATGATCCGGAGCCTGCGTCCTGAATTCTACCTGGCGCAGACGTTTGTGAACGTTCTTTGCGGCCTGACCGATGGTCTGTGTAAAAAGTTCATAATCCATAAAATGAGAACAGGAACAGGTAGCCAAAAAGCCACCGTCCTTAACCAGCTTCATGGCCCGAAGATTAATCTCCCGATAACCCTTCACCGCATTTTTTATGGAGTTTCTGGACTTTGTAAAAGCCGGCGGATCCAAAATGACCACATCAAATTTTTCATCCTGTGCCTCCAGCTCCGGAAGCAATTCAAAGACATCCCGACAAATGAATTTTACCGTATCCTCCAGGCCATTAAGTTTTGCATTCCTTCTCGCCTGCTCCACAGCAAGCTCTGAAGCATCCACTCCTGTCACACTGGAAGCTCCGGCAATCCCTGCATTCAATGCAAAAGAACCGGTATGAGTAAAGCAGTCCAGAACTTTCGCTCCGCGGCAAAGCTTCTGAATCGCCAGACGGTTATATTTCTGATCCAGGAAAAATCCCGTTTTCTGGCCATCTTTCACATCCACCTCGTAGCGCACTCCGTTTTCCTGTATAAAAACAGGCATTTCAAATGCAGGACCGATAAATCCCTTACGAAATTCCATTCCTTCCTGACGGCGAACCTTAACATCGCTTCTCTCATAAACTCCCCTGATGACAATTCCATCCTCTGCCAGAATTTTCTTCAACAGCTCCACTATCTTCTCTTTCCATTTATCAATTCCCAGGGCAAGAGACTGCACCACAAGCACATCGGAAAACTTATCTACCACCAGACCCGGCAAAAAATCTGCTTCACCAAAAATCACACGGCAGCATCCGGTATCTACCACCTTCCTGCGGTATTCCCATGCGTCACGTACACGCTTTTCCATGAACTCATCGTCAATCCTGCGATGCTCGTCCCTGGTCAGCATACGGATCACAATTCTGGAATTGGTATTGATAAATCCTTTTCCCATAGGATACCCGTCAAAATCATGCACCAGCACAATATCTCCATTGACAAAGCTTCCCATAATATTTGCGATTTCATTATCAAAAATCCACATTCCGCCGGATTTTAAAAATCTGCCTTCTCCTTTTTTTAAAGTGACAACTGCCAGACTCATCTTATTTCTCCTTTGCTTTCTAAACTTACCGGGCAGTATCCCGCCAATTAAGCTTCATTTTAGCACAACGCTTTTACATTTTCCAGTGCTTCCGCTTCATACACATAAGAAGTCACAAAAAATTCACCTGTTCCATTCTTTCATCAGAACAAATCGCTCCAGTCCGCCATAACAGAATACCTTTTTCATAACTTTATAGCCGTTGTTCTGCATGTTATTCAGACTGTAACTGTTTTCAGGATGCACGGTACACAGCAGATACCCCGGCGAAAAAGCCGTAAGCTCTTCCTCCGCAGCCAGAAGCATTCTGGACTGCAGCCCGTGGCCCCGCCATTTTTTTGCCACAACTGCTGTATCCATGATCCAGACCCGTTCACACTGCTCCTTTGAAAAATCCAGGAAGATTCCCAGATTTTCTTCCGGTTCCGGCTTTTTCACCACAAAAAAGCCTGCAATTTCATTTTCACCCACAGCCACAATGGTAAATCCTTTTCCCTGCAGGTGTCCCAGTATGTATTCCTCATTGTCTGCCGCAAACCAGTCCGGATGACTGGTATCTTCCTGTGCCTCCCTCATAATCCCCATGATTTCATCCACATCGTTCCTGTCTGCTTTTCTCAGTATAAATTCCATGTCTGTCTTTCCTTCCCCTTACAAAAGCAGTGCCGCAGGAAAAGCCTGCGGCACTGTCAGTAGCCTGTTTATCTGTTTTAGTATTCTTCAGGAATCTCTTCTCCTGCTTCTTCTGAATATCCTTCTTCCTCGTAGTATTCACCTACATTATCCATGCTCTCGCCATACAGCTTCTCAAAGAATGCAAGCGTCTCATAATAGAGAGTCTCTTTGTCCATATCAGAAATGTTTTCCAATCCGGTTGAAGAAACCGACTCAATTCCGAAGATCACTTTCAGCTTTTCGTTCATCATATTCAGCTCTGTACTGTTGTACATTTCCATTCCTGTTGGTGTATAGGACATGCCGCCGTCTTTCAGAACATTCAGATAAGTATCTTCCACAAGAGCGGAAACCTGCTGCCCGGTTGCCGCATCCAGTGTTACAGATGCATACGCTTCCGATCCCATAACTGCCTGAAGGGATGCCGCATCTCCTTCATACTCACCTTTACAGAACTGTTTTGCCTGCTCAAACTGTGCCTTCTGCTGTTCATTGAGCATACTGGTATCCTGTACTGCCGCCGCATCACCTGTGCTCTCCTCAGCAGGGATCTCTTCCATAGATGCATCGTAAGTATCCCCGCCATCCATGCCCATGTCTGAACCTTCACCGGAAGCTGCTGCAGGGTCTGTATATTCCGTGTAATCTCCGGATTCCTCATATCCCCAGCCGTCATCTTCCGGAAGAGCCACACCGGTTCCATAAGATGGAGTTGATGCAGGATCCACATACTCACCGGTATCTGAATCCGTCTCTGTGTAATCATCCTCTGTCCAGCCGTCTTCTCCGGTTTCCACTATCTCGGTAGTATCACCTGTTTCTGTGCTTTCATCGCCCGGGAATACAGTCCATCCATCTTCGTCTGCAGTGCCGTCATCTCCCTCCGGTACTGCTGCAGGATCCTGTTCCTCACTCCAGGAATCTTCTGTTTTTTCTCCATCGCCGGCTTCTGCTGCTGCCTCTTCTCCGCCGGTTTCCTCTTCAAGCTCAGGATCTTCTGTGGAACCCTCTATGACATCGTCTCCGATGGCAGATACATCCACATCATCAATAATGCTTTCACCGTCATCTTCAGATACAGGCTCTTCTTCCCCTTCTGCAGCCGGTTCCGCATTATCATTTACGTTGGCATCCACATTTTCCAGAGTCTCACGCATATCCTCGTAATTGTAATTCTGCTGGGCAATTTCTTCCAGAAGGGCTACCAGTTCATCAACATCACTGTTATTTACTGTAATATTATTCTGTTCAATATTATTTACTACGATATTATAAATCTCTTCATGATTGGTAATGTTGTTCTCAATCACTTCGATTTTGGATCTGTTCACCACATTTGTGGCCGGCTTCTTACCTACACGCTCTCCTAAATTGGAGGTAACCACCATCTCTCTCGTTGCCACGTCTCTCTTGGCAGGATCCAGCTTCTGTCCGCTGGCTGCCTCGTAAGCCATCTCAATACCTGTCAGAGCACCTGTACCGGAAACCTCAAAAGGACACGCGGCAACCACTTCACAGTTCTTCACACCGGAAGTGGAAAGACTGCTGGCGATCATATTACAGGTAACCCAGTTCAGGTTCGCTGTACGAACCTTGATTCCTCCTGAGCTGGTGGGCCTTACATAAGCACAGCTCACTGTTCTGGTACCGATCTGTTCTGCCGGGACATATCCGCTTAAATGCTCCCTCTCATCCTGATTGGTAACGGTCAGGATCTGCACCTCACTGGAGTTTACTTTAAAATACTTCAGCATGGTGTTCTTCTGTGCTTCACTTAAATCCGCACCTAACGTTACAACCTTTGTGCCGTCAGCCATTGCCGGTACCGTACTGGATGCAACCAGACAGATACTGCAAAGGAGTGCACTCATCAAACTTCTTTTTTTCATTTTTCTTCCTCCATAACTTAAGCTGTCTATTTTATAAACATCAAAAAGTTTTCTCTCATGTGCTCCTATTATATCACAGATTTTTCCTGATTTGTAATTAATATGTTATTTTCCCTCATCCTTTTCTGCCATTTCCTTCAGTTTTTTCATCACAGAGGGATATCTTTCCATATGTGTATGGGGTATGGCCTGGGCAGCCGCCATGATCTGAAGAAAATCTTCTACTGCGCCGAACTGAATATACACCATCTTTTCAAGAATTTCATCCAGACTATCCAGACAGCTTTTATCTGTAAGCATACGAACTGCTCCCTCCAGAGAGGAATTCCCCGCATTGATCAGCCGTTCTCTGTCCATATCCGGATACATGCCGATGGTTACTGCCGATTCCTTTGACACGTGCCTGCCAAAAGCTCCGGCCACATAAAACTTCCTGATTTCCTCCATTGAGATTCCGGACTGCTGAAGCATATATTCCACCATGGTATAAGCTGCAGCCTTTGTGCGCAAAAACTCATCCACGTCATTTTGTCCAAAGAACAGTCCCGGTGCATATTCCACCTGATACATATCATCCTTTTCCTGTATCAGAGGACTTTTTTCCGGAACAAAGCGTCCCCGGATATCCAGCCATCCATTGAGAAAAAGTTCTGCCAGAAGATCAATAATACCGGATCCGCAAATCCCCTTCGCCTCTCCTCCTCCGATGACTTTACAGTCAAAAGCACCTTTTTTCAGGGATACGGACTCCACCGCACCTTCTGACGCGCGCATACCTGTTTTGACCACGCCGCCCTCCAGGGCAGGACCTGCAGCCCCGGCTCCGCACAGAAGAAATTCTCTGTTGCCAATGACAAGCTCTCCGTTTGTTCCAATATCAAAAAATACGGAAATATCCTCCTCCTCGTACAGTCCTGTTGCGATCATGCCGCTGATAATATCTCCTCCAAGGTAATTGGATTTGGAAGGAAAGCAGTACATATAGCCGCATACCGGCATTTGTGCCTCTGCTGCCGGTATAAAGCCCGGATTGTCTGTCCACACCGCATAAGGTGTATGAAATACGCAGAAAGCATCTATTCCCAGCAGAAAATGAATCATTGTGGTATTTCCGGATACCACAATCTGGATGCATTCCTCTGCGGAGATTCCTGTCTGTTCATGAAGCTTTTCAAAATTCTCATAAAAGCTGTCAAGGGCTGCCTGCCGCATTTCCCCCAGTGCTGCCGAATTGTCTTTACAGTAAAAAATCCTTGTCAGAATATCCTGGCCATAGGTGATCTGATGGTTATAGCAGCTTTCCTCTCCAAGACACTCCCCTGTATTACAGTCAATCAGACGAACCACTACCGTGGTACTCCCCAGATCCACTGCCAATCCATAATGCTCTTTCGATCTGTCTCCGGCCTCCAGACGCACCATTTCCCATATCTGCCCGTTCCAGGCCAGAGAAACTGTGATTTTCCATTCTGCCTCTTCACAAAGCGGATAAAGCTGCCTCATTGCCTTCAGAGACATTTTTCCCTCAATGCCCTGCTCCTTCAAAGCATCCAGAATCCGGATCTGCCCCGACCGGCTGTCTTCCTCTGTGGGCGGCTCCAGCTCCAGATATATTTTTCTGCTGATTCCTTTTGTCATTGCAGTACAATACCCTCCATATCCTCCAGAATAAAAACTATCTCTTTTCATCTTTTTCATTTTATCCCAAACCCTGATAATATTCAAGTGACAGTGCACCTTCTGAGAATTGTTAACATGTCTTTATTTATTCTCTATTTGTTCATTTTTTGTTCATTTTCGTCACTTTCCCACTTGACAGTAACATAGAATCATGGTAATTTTATAAGTATACCTACTAACATTATCAACATATTGAATAAAAGTTAAAAGGAGAGAAAAAGGGATTGCACACTGATCAGCAATCCCTTTTTCTCTTTATATTTGTCATATTTATAATCAGATAAGAAGATTCAGAAGACCCAGCACAAATCCGATCAGCGCTCCCAGATTCACTACCATACCCAGCTCATGCTTCATCACAGAAAGGATCAGGCTCTCCAGCTCCCGCACATCCATCGCATTGATTTTTTCTTCTACCACTGCACACACATCAAATCCTTTTGCGATTTCTGTTCCTTTTTTCTCTACAAATTCATCATAAATCTCCATAACCTTTCCGGAAATCCGTTTTTGCATATCCTCATTTACAAGATCAGGAAGATTTTTGTTTTCCAGAGTATCCAGTTCTTCCATCACAGAGCCCCTGATTTTTTCGGACCCCTCTGCTGCGATATAATCCTCTATATTCCTGGCAATAGGCTGTGCCAGAGCAGCGATCATGGAATCATTCACAAACATGGCAACCATACCGCCCATCTGTGCGATAGCAGCTTTTCCCTGTTCCATGATCAGATCCTGGATATTGACTGTCTGAATGCCTGCAGCAATTTTTTCTGACAGATAAGTTCCTGCTTTTTCTTTCAGCTCCGCCCAGGATTCCTCCCCGGCAAAATCTTCCGCTGCCATGCCCAGCGTTTTGTCCTGCATGTATTCCTGTATCTGGCAGCTGATTCCTCCGGCAATCGTCTCCTTCACATTATCGGACTTCAGCATTCCCAGCATTTCGTCCTCACCCAGAAGAGATTTGCCCACTGCATTTCCCACCGCATGTGCCAGCTCTGGCTTTCTCTTGGGAATCACCCCCGGTGTAAAGGGCAGCGTCCACTTGCCGATCCGGATGGGATGATAGGGACGAAACAGCATTTTTACAGCGATATAATTGGTACAATATCCGATTACCGCACCGATAAGCGGTGGTAATAACAACTTCAGCATTTTATATTTCCTCCAACACAGTAATTATGTATGGTCAGACCAGAACCCGTTCCAGAACATCGGTGACTTTTTTTACAGGAATGATTTCCAGTTCCTGAAGCACCTCAGCCGGAACATCTTTCAGACTGTCTTTATTCTCCTGCGGAATAAACACAGTTTTCACGCCTGCTCTCTGAGCTGCCATAAGTTTTTCAGGAAGCCCTCCTATCGGCATTACATTTCCTCTCAAAGACACTTCTCCTGTCATGGCAAACCGGGGCGCAACCGGTATTCCGGTAACCAGGGAAGCCAGAGCTGTCGTGAGCGTGATTCCCGCGGAAGGTCCGTCTTTTGGTACAGCTCCTGCAGGAACATGAATATGGAAATCATTTTGTTCAAAAATCTCTGATTTATCAGGATACATTTTCTTCACCAGACTTACAGCAATCTGTACCGATTCCTTCATAACGTCACCCAGCTGTCCTGTGATCTTAAGCTTTCCGTCACCTTTTGTCATCATGGTTTCAATAAAAAGAATCTCTCCTCCGGCAGATGTCCACGCAAGGCCGGTAACAATGCCCGGTGCCTTTACTTCCTGTACATGTTCATGCAGAATCGGGGTCTGATCCAGAAACTCAGGAAGCTTCTTAGGCGTAACCGTAACACGTTTGCTGTTTCCACCCACAATCTGTACAGCTGCATGACGGCAAAGTGTCTCCATCTGCTTTTTCAGACCCCGAACCCCTGCTTCCATGGTATATTGCTCAATGATTATACGGATAGCTTCGTCGTTTACCCGAAGACTTCCGGCGGAAATGCCGGTTTTTTCCCGGGCATCCGGAAGAAGATGTTTCTTGGCAATATGGAATTTTTCCAGAGGCGAATAACCTGTAAAGCTTACGATTTCCATACGATCCAGAAGCGGTGCCGGTATGGTATCTGTGGAATTTGCGGTACAGATAAACAAAACATCTGAAAGATCATAAGGCACGTTCATGTAATGATCAGTAAAAGTACTGTTCTGTTCCGGGTCAAGGACCTCCAGAAGGGCACTTGCAGGATCTCCGCTGAATCCGCCTGCTGTTACTTTATCGATTTCATCCAGAACCACCACCGGATTGGAAACCCCTGTTCTCTTTATTCCATCCATAATCCTTCCCGGCATAGCTCCCACATAGGTCCTTCGATGGCCGCGAATCTCTGCTTCATCCCGGACTCCTCCCAGACTGATCCGCACATATTTTCTTCCAAGTGCCTGAGCAATACTTCTGCCGATACTTGTCTTTCCTGTACCCGGTGCTCCTGTAAACAAAAGAATGGAACCGGACTGCTTATTATTTAATGCCATTACCGCAAGCTGTTCCAGAATTCTTCTCTTCACCTTCTTCAGACCATAATGATCCCTTTCCAGGACGGCCTCTGCCTTCTTCAGGTCTACTTTTTCCATGGGTTCCTTTTTCCATGACAGACCGGTTACAAATTCCAGATAATCGTACAGCATTCCGTATTCATGACCGTCCCTGCCTTCCTGCTTCATCCGGTTCAGGACCTTCTGAGCCTCCATTCTGGCTGTTTCATTCATTCCGGACTGATCGATCTTTTCCTGGAACTTCTGTACATCTGTCTGATTCTCCGGATGCAGCTTATCCAGCTCCTTCTGCAGAAAACTCATCTGCTTACGTATGGCATCCTCGCGGTAAAGCCGGTCGCTTGCCTCCTTCTGAGAATCCTTTGCCTCCTCTGCCACCTCTGAAAGAGCCATATATTCCATGATGCTCTTTTCAATCAGCTCTGCGCGCTGTGCCACAGAATCTGTTTCCAGAATCTGATATCGTTCCTCATTGGTGAGATCAAGAAAAGGAGACATACCCACTGCCATATCATTCATGGTTTTCCATCTCATGATATAACCTCTCGCAGCAGGTCCCCACTGAAACTGGCGTATAAACTTCAGTATAGCTGTGCGAAGCCTGCTGACCTGCTCAGCAGCCTGTTCCTGTGACAGATCCTGTACATCAGGCCGGTTTACAGCATAAACATTCTGAGTTTCAAAATCTACCTGTTCAATATTAATTCTGTTTCCTGTCTCAATACTAACACCGCCGTCTTTATCAATATTCATCACATGGCCTGCCACACCAACCGGAAAATAATGCTCCGGAGAGTTTCCCGGCGCTTCCTCTTCATCCCTGCCCAGCAAAAATACCACCTTGTCGTCCACATTTAATTCGGAGACGCCCACGCTGTCAAGGTAATCTTTTCCCAGATAAATCTTCGTATCCGGCAGCATAAGTATGTTATAGATCGGTATAATCACCATAAAAATTCATCTCCCTGTTTATCAGCACTCCTTTCTATCGAGTGCTAATCTGCGCTTTTAAAAAATTCCTGCTCACCCTGTACACCATATTGTGTACAGGATGCCAGGAGTCTGTCTGTTAATTATTATTTGATTATATTCCCTTCAGGTCAGCATGTCAATATGATTTTAAAAGCTTTGCTTGCTTCTCCTTTTATCCTGGTACATTTTCTCATCCGCCATTTTCAGTGCCTGCGAAAGTGTAACCGCATCTGTATTCTGATATCCCACTGCCACAGAAAACGGATATTCCGAATGTTTGCTCTCCTCCTTTACCGCATTCTGGAACCGGTGATATTTCTCCAGAAATTCTTCCTCAGAAATTCCATATGCCAGAACCGCAAACTCATCACCGCCGATACGATAACATTCACAGCCGTCTGTGAAATTATTTTTCAGCTGCTCTGCCACCTTCATAAGTGCCTTATCTCCTGCCTGATGCCCGAAATTATCGTTCAGATATTTCAGGTTATTGAGATCAGCAATCAGGGCGATAACAGAATCCTTGTTTTCTCCGTTTTTCAGTTCTTTAATCCTGACACTGTAGGCAGCCCGGTTCTTCAGACCGGTCATGATATCCATATAAGCCAGCCGATAATATTTGTCACTTGTTTCCTCCAATTTCTTCTTCGTCTCGGTAAGTTCTTCCAGAGTATTCTGAAGCTTCGCAAAATCCGGTGATTCCAGCGAAAAAACTGTGATCATGACCATAAGGGTGGCTGTTGGCATGATAAGAAGTACATCCGGTACAATAAATGTCTGGAGCACAATGGCAGCAAAATAAAGAGCCACAAACAAAAAGCCGGAAACCCGCTGTGATATATTCAACAGTCTGCTGTTTGCGAACAAAGACACAGACGCGCAGAATACAAAGTAACAGGATGCAATATGGAGCATCAGAAACAACGGACCGTGCAGATATTCTCCCTGAGGCGAGATCTCAAAATAATATTTTCCCACACCGTTGAGCACAACGCTGAGCTCCATCAATAACAGAATCAATTTGTTTGCACGGAGTAGTATGTGACGTCCTTCCGGAGGAATGATCTCGCTTTCAATGTAATAATCCAGCAGAAAACACAGAAAAAGTCCCGTCATAAAATACGCGTCGTTCGCCAGCCAGTTCAGCCATCTGGGAACAGTTGCGCCATATGTAATTGTAAAGGCCGTCACGATATCCATACTTTCCGTAACAATGACTGCCGTGGTCATCCAGCGGAATATCCTGTTTTTTCTGGAATGTCTCGGATAGCACAGCCATACCTCCACAAACATAATCACTGCAAAGAAAAGTGCAGCAATCTCAAAATCAATATTATATACCAAATCAAACATGTGTGACATGCTCCTTATTTCAGAACATTTCTTAAGCATTTTTCTCAGATGATGCTATGTACTTCATTCTATCATGTTTCTATTCCATTTTGTACTGCAAATTTTACCAAAAAATCCCACGTTTTTTAAACAAAAGAGGACCACCGCAAATTCAAATGCGAAAGTCCTCCAAATCGATATTTTTACTGTTTTTTACTTTCCGGATTATTTCCGGTTTTTTCGATGGAAACACCGGTAAGGTCTGCTGCCTGTCTGAAATCAGTAAGCTGCTTTTCCGTCATGCCAAGTCCACCGTCTGTCATAAGCGTTTCGTCGGCCTCTATTTTCATTTTATTATCGCTGAATTTTAAAATAAGCCGGACACCGCTCATGGCATCCATACGGCGTATCTCCAATTCCAGCTTTCTGAGGCTTCTCCATCTGGCCGAAGCAGCGTAACGAATGCCGTCAATAACCGAGAAAATAAAGCGTCCGTCCAGTGCTGCCTGCAGATCCTTCTCTGTTCCGTTCTCTGTAAGATGCAGGATAACCCTGTCTTTTTGGAAAGTAAACCGGAATCCGGAAACAGAGCTGTCATCCGGAATCCTGTAAAGACCGGCACCTCCCACCAGACGTTTGATACCGGACATGGCCGCCTTCTCCTCTGCCGGAATATAAACAGAATGATTCAGCTTTTCCTCCAGAACAGGATTATGACATCCCAGCAAAGCCGGAATCTCTTTTACACAGGTGAAGCATTTTCCCTCTGTCTCTGATACTCCTGCGGACGGATCCACATTGGGAAGAATATGTGCATTTATCGCATCCATCATGGTCTGTGTCTGTTCTGTGGCAGAATTGGTGATAATACAAAGGTCTAAAGAAGGATACACCAGCCCGAACTGCCCAAAAGCACCATCTGCACGGAAAGATCCCGGAAGATTTCCCATCCAGCACTGATAGCCGTAGCCATAAGCCCAGTCTTTAATATGTCCCTCACTGTCTCCTGCAGTTTCCATTTTTTTCACACCGGCTATCTCATGATACCAGTCTTTTAAAAGCTGACGGCCTTCCCACCAGCCATCCTGAAGCATAAACTGCGTAAACTTAGCCATATCCTCCAGCTTCATTTTCATTCCGCCGCCTCCCAGCTGTGTCTGAAGCTCATCCGGAAGCTGGCAGCAGTATACCTCTTCTATGCCAAGAGGGTCAAAGAGACGACTCTTAAGATATTCCGTAACCTGCTGTCCTGTCTTTTTCTTTATTATGGCTGCCAGGATATTTGTTCCCGGTGTATTATATTTATAGAAGGTTCCCGGTTCATGGAGAAAGGGATGGGCAAAAAAGCTTTTACGCCAGTCCGGTCCCTCATCTGTAATTTCCGTTTCATGCCCACAGCTCATGCATAACAGATGATGAATGGTGCACTTTTTTATGTACTCTGAAGGATTTTCAGGAAGATCCTCAGGAAAAATATCCGCAACAGACTCATCCAGTGACAGGAGTCCCTCCTGCCGTGCAAAACCCACGGCTGTGCTGGTAATGGATTTGCTGAAGGAATAAAGGGGATGCATATCCTCCTCATCATAAGGCTTCCAGGTGATTTTTGCGCAGCATTTTCCATGACGCAGAATCATCATACGATGCAGCTCCAGGCCACAACGCTCTGCCTCCGTGAGAAAATCCTCAATCCCTTTTGCTGCGATCCCCACGGATTCCGGGGCAACCATTTCAAAATATCCCATACGCTATCTTTCCTCTGCCATCGCAAGATATTTCTGAACCGTTGCTCTTACAGCACCCGGTCCTGCGATCTCTTCTCTGAAAATCTGCTCAATCAGTTCCCCGATTCCTGCATCATACAAATTAATATAGAATACATTCTCATTGGAAAGAATCCACTTTAACTGATCTGTAAATGTAGACGGATCACCTACTTTGATATCTGCAAAACGCTCCTGCATTTCTTCTGCCATTGGATCGGGTGCCAGCTCATAGGTATTTCCCTGATCATCCACACCAAGCAGGTAACGGAGCCATCCTGCGATTGCAAGCGGAATACCCATCAGTTTTTTTGCATCACCATACTTCTCCACAAAAGCCTTTACTGTAACACCGAAACGTACCCCCAGTCCCTGAGAGGAGTCTGTGCTTAAACGCAGGCAGGTATCCCCCAGATATGGATTGGGAAATCTCTCATTCATGCATTCATCAAGAAAAGCTTTCGGGGAAAGGATTTTCGGATCCGGAACCACCTCCATGCCTTCTCCGTAACCTACCAGTCGGCCAAGTTTAAGCATATCCGGGTCCTTCATTTCGTCAGAAAACAGATCATATCCCAGAACACATCCGTACGGTCCTAATGCAGTATGAATCGGATTCAGGCATGCAGTAACTTTCATTCTTTCGGATTTATTAACCGTATCTCTGTCCGTCATATAAACATTTGCTTTTTCCAGTGCCGGGCGGCCATTGGGGAAAGAGTCCTCAATAACAAGGTACTGCGGTCCTTCTGCGTTTACAAACGGTGCAATATATGTTCTCTTGGAAGTGATCACCGGCTGCATGTTTTCCACACCGGCTGCTTCCAGTTCATCTGCAATCTTTTCGCTTGGCCTTGGTGTAATCTTATCGATCATTGTCCACGGGAAAGATACTTTTGTCTCGTCACTGACATAAGCAGCAAATCCGTCATCCACAAAGCCCCGTTTCTGCCATTCTTCTGTCATCGAAAGAATGGATTCTCTCAGCTTCGCTCCGTTCTGAGAACAGTTATCCATGGATACAAGCGCAAGTGGTGTTGCACCGTTTTTATAACGTTCCAGAAGCATGGCTGTAACAATCGCCATGGCACCGGTTGCTTTTTCCGGTCCATTTTCAATATCACCTGTTACATATGGTAAGAAAGTTCCATCTGCTTTTTTAAGCGCATAGCCTTTTTCTGTGATTGTAAAAGAAACCATCTGAAGACTGGGCGCGCTGAAAACTTCCTTCAGACGATTCCATGCCGCAGCTTCACTGCTCTGCGCTTTAATTGCTTCTGTCAAAGATGCAAGCACTTTCTTTTCCTGTGTTCCGTCGCCTTTTAAAATCACACTTAAAGTCAGGTTATCATATGGAGTATAAATTCTATCTACCACATCATAGTCAAAGGTTTCCACACAGGTAATACCTCTGTCCATTTCCCCTTTTTCCAGAAGCGTATCGGCAATCCCTCCCAGAAAAATACGGAAAATATTACCGATTCCGAAATGAACCCACTGCGGATTCTTTTTTGTTCTTTCGCAAACTGCTTCTGCATCATACCCGGGAAGTACGATATTGGCTTTTTCCCAATCTTCACGTTTTTTGATACCGGCAATTGTCAATTCCATAACCTTGTTTCTCCTTTCGTCCAAGCGCGGCTGCGCCCATATTGTTAGGTATATCATACCACTTCACCCTACTGATGTTCAAGAGTGTTCTTCTCCAAAGAGGAGTTCCTGATAATACAGACAGACATTTTTATCATTCAATTTCTGCCGTAAGAATTTCCACCAGCTCACCATAGAGAGCAGGGTTTAAGTGCATGGCATTTAACGATGCAACTGCTCCCTGTCCCAGTTTCTGAACTGTACGTAAAATATCTGATTTCAGATCATATGATATCTGTGCACGCTCTAAAACAGGATATACTTCTTCTCCCAAGTCATGCAGGCATTCTGTCGTACCTTCAGGAAACTCTATTCTTATCTCCCGGGACACCGGAATATCTTTCAGAATGATTTCCAGCATGGAAGGATCTTTTTTCCATTCTGATATTTCATCCCATTCACAGTCTCCCACATATACCTTCAAAGGACATTTCCTGATACCGCAGAAGCATAATTTCCAGGTACGGGTGGATGGGATCACATCCGTATTTCCTTTTGCCGGAGAAATCACAAATTTATTTCCGTTTTTTTCAAACAGCGTCTCAGCCCAGTTTTCGTCCGCATCCTCCGGTGTGTCTCCTGCATCCTCCCATAAAGTAAATTGGCCTTTTTCTCCCGGGAAAATCTTTACAAGAAGTCTGTCCGGATTTTCCACAGAATTGTCATACTCTTCCATATCTTTAAGAGGTATAATTCCGCCTTCTCTTACAAGTACAGGCATCTCATCCAATGTTCTCCAGAGCTCCATCAGACGGCCTCCGTTATACTTCCTTCCATTAAAGAAATCAAACCAGTTTCCCTGCGGAATCCATGTAACCGCCTTTGCCGCTGCCGCAACCGAATCCATTTTTTCTGTAACCGGAGAAACAACCATTTCGCTTCCAAAATAATAATTGTTTGGTACCTGATAAGCCTCGTTCTGCTCCGGTTCCTGATAATACATAGGCTGTACCAGCGGAATCCCCTCTCTGCTTGCATACCGGTTCATGGTATAAAGATAGGGCACCAGACTGTGTCGAAGCTTCAGATATTTTTTCATTGTTTCTTCCACAATCCTGTTATACTTCCAGGGCTCTTTTCCATTAAAGGGATTATCCGTACTGTGAAGCCGGTTAATCGGAGAGAAGACACCCAGTTCCACCCATCTTGCCGTCAGTTCATCATCACGGTATCCAAACATATGCCCGCCAATATCATGGCTCCACCAGCCGTATCCGATATTACTTGCATTTGCCGTAAAATAAGGCTGGAACTGCAGACTTTCCCAGGTTATGATCGTGTCTCCGGAGAAACCGATGGGATATCTGTGACTTCCGGGACCTGCATATCTGGAAAAGGTCAGAGGACGTGTGCCTTTCCAGCTGCTGTCCAGATAATGGTAATGATTCAGCATCCATAGCGGATCCAGTCCCGGTGTTTTCGTAACTGTACCCTGCTGCCAGTCAAGCCACCAGAAATCCACTCCTTCTTCTTCCATTGGATGATGAAGTTCATTCAGATACACTTCCAGAAATTTCTCATTGGTAATATCAAAAAGCACCGGCTCTTTTTTCTCCGGATCCATGCCCATTTTTTCCGCAATACGGAGATATGCTTCTTCATAGGGACGGATACCGTCTGCCGGATGGACATTGAGTGTAACTTTCATATTATGATCATGAAGCCATTTCATAAACTCCGGAGGATCCGGAAACAGCTTTCTGTTCCAGGTATATCCCGTCCAGCCGCTGCCATACACCGGATCCACTTCCTCCACAAGATGCCAGTCCATATCAATAACTGCCACAGAAAAAGGAATTTCCTCCTGCCGAAATCTTTCAATAAGCTCTTTATATTCCGCTTCATCATATTTATGATAGCGGCTCCACCAGTTTCCGAAAACATATCTGGGCAAAAGAGGTGTTTTTCCGCACAACCGGTAAAAATCCTTCAGGCATTCAAGATAACGGTGTCCATAACCGAAAAAATAAAAATCTTCTTTTTCGCCTTCTCTTGGCTGTACAGTGCCATCCTCTAACAATACCATAGTATGAGAATCATCAAGAATGGAAAACCCGTCCCTGGACATAATTCCATGTTCCAGGGGAATTTCCCCATCTGCCCAGTCCAGTGTCCGCGCTGTTCCCATAAGGTCCTTTGGAACTTCTCCGTAATGCCAGACTCTTTCTCCTGCTTTTCCCCCTGCCACACGGATCATCAGACCGCCCGGTGTAAACTTTTGTTTATCATAATGGATTTCCAGATCCTTCGTATATATATCAAGAGCCCCTTCTTTTTCCTCCACACGAA
>JAXFBD010000082.1:0-14709 GCA_034118545.1 Blautia sp. | reverse complement strand
TACAGATCAATGGTTTCAATATTGAACGGTTTATGATATACTTTAACCATCAAATTTCCGAGGTGATACCATGACAATTGGTGAAAAAATTAGAAAATTTCGTCTAGAAAAAAAATTAACACAGAAAGAATTGGCAATTATGTGCCGAAATAGTGAGTCTGCTATCAGAAATTATGAATTGGGAAATAGAACTCCAAACCTGGATCAGCTGCAAGTTATTGCTGATGCACTGCAGATTAATGTATATGCTCTGGCTGATCCAAGTATTGATTCTTATACAGGTGCAATTCATACACTCTTCGCTATGGAAGAAACATATGGACTTCACCCAATTACAGATGAAGATGGTCAGGTTTATCTGACTGTTGATTATCAAAAGGGAGGAGCATTGCAGGATAGCATTGAAGCCTGGAGCAGGATGTATGAATTGCTAATGAAAAATAACATATCCGAACAGGAATATCGTGAACAAAAAGCAAAATATCCAAAAGAGTAGGAGTCTATATGAAAAGTTTTATCTATTTAGATACAGATACTGTCAATTCTTATATCGCTCAGATTGATGACGGTTTAAAAACACTTCAAACATCAACAAGCCAAAACACTTCTGAGGAGTCAAAACAGTCGTCTCATACAGTAAATGGTGAAGGTGATGTCGATTTTTCTATTTTAGGAAAAGGCATATCGGCAAAATTAGATTATATTTATAATCACATTAAAACAGACTCTTCAGCCAATTTATATAGTGATGTCGAGACAAAAGTGTTGCACGACAATGCCTTTAAACAAGTAGTAGAACATTTGGACAAAAACAATTTAATAAGTTCATCACCTAACAAAATAGGGCAATTCATCAAGGTTTCCGGAGAATTTCATTTACTGGACTTAGAATATTATCAAAAATTATTTTCAGAACCAGATTTCATAAAAATGATGGATGAACCCAAATTAGCGGAGATTGATGCTGCCTATGATATGGAATTCAAGAAAGCCATATCAGGAATCCCATTAAATAGAGATACTCGAAGATCTTCTGAATACAAAGAAGCCGAAAAAAAGCTTGAATCAGCAAAAAAAGAAGCACGTTCTGAATTGGAAAAATCAAATAAAGAACTTCAAAACCAATTGTCTTTATTGTTGAAAATATTTCCGTATAAATCAATTATGTGTATAGATAAGTTTTTGGCTGTTTTTGATGAGAAATATCTAAGAGAAGATATCCAAAAAGCTCCTTTCAAATATGGCGGAGACATTAATATGGTTGGATACGTGACTAATACAACTCATATAAACACAAATTCTACATTCTTTTCTGGGCCAAGCGATATGATAAATACTATTCTCAAATCATTGTTTGAATCAGATGAAGACTTATATATCGTGCATCCTATAGCTTTGTATTATGAATAGATAACCACTATACAATTATTCATTAATTGGTTTAAAATTTTAAAAATTATTGTCATTTAATTGTCACTGACAAAAAAAGAAGTCCGAAAACCCTTATAAAATAAGGATTCTCGGACTTTTGTACATTATTCAAACTCAATCGTCGCCGGTGGTTTTCCCGTGCAATCATACAGCACCCGGTTAATATGTTTTACTTCATTCACGATTCTGCTGGTGGCTTTGCCGATTACCTCCCACGGAATCTCTGCACTTTCGGCAGTCATGAAGTCGGTAGTTGTCACTGCACGAAGTGCGATTGCATAATCGTAGGTACGTTCGTCACCCATGACACCAACAGATTTCATATTTGTCAGGGCAGCAAAATACTGATTTACCTTTTTATCCCAACCGGCATTTGCAATCTCTTCGCGCCAGATGGCATCTGCATCCTGTACCATCTGAACCTTTTCTGCAGTGATTTCACCGATGATACGAATTCCCAGACCCGGACCCGGGAAAGGCTGGCGGAAAACAAGATAATCCGGGATTCCCAGCTCCAGACCGGCTTTACGGACTTCATCCTTGAACAGATCACGCAGCGGCTCAATGATCTCCTTAAAATCAACATAGTCAGGAAGGCCGCCCACGTTATGATGGGATTTGATCACAGTGGACTCGCCGCCTACGCCGCTTTCCACCACGTCCGGATAAATGGTTCCCTGAACCAGGAAATCCACTGCACCGATTTTCTTTGCCTCTTCTTCAAATACGCGAATAAATTCCTCACCGATAATTTTACGTTTTTTCTCCGGTTCTTCCACACCCTTCAGCTTTTCGTAGAATCGCTCCTGTGCGTTCACGCGGATAAAGTTCAGATTATACGGACCTTCCGGACCAAATACAGCCTCTACTTCATCTCCTTCATTTTTGCGCAGCAGACCATGATCTACAAACACACAGGTCAGCTGATTTCCCACTGCCTTTGAAAGAAGAACTGCTGCCACTGAAGAATCAACGCCACCGGAAAGGGCACAGAGAACCTTGCCGTCACCCACTTTTGCACGAATGGCTTTAATGGATTCTTCCACGAAGGAATCCATTTTCCAGTCGCCTGCACATCCGCAGACATTGAAAACGAAGTTGGAAAGCATTTTTGTTCCTTCCTGTGTATGGAGCACTTCCGGATGGAACTGAACAGCATAAAGCTTTTTCTCTGTATTTTCCATAGCTGCTGCCGGACAATTATCCGTCCATGCACTGATGGAAAATCCCGGAGCGACTTTGGAAATATAATCATTATGGCTCATCCAGCAGATTGTTTTCGAAGAAACATCTGTAAACAATCTGGAATTATTGTCCACATTCACTTCGATCTTTCCATATTCGCGAACAGGTGCCTTTTCCACCTTTCCGCCCAGCAGGTGCATCATAAGCTGAGAGCCATAGCAGATACCCAGGATCGGAATTCCCAGTTCAAAAATCTCTTTTGAATAAGTGGGTGAATCCGGCTCATAACAGCTGTTCGGCCCGCCTGTGAAAATAATTCCTTTTGGTTGAATTTCTTTTATTTTTTCAATACCGGTTTTGTAAGAGTAAATCTCACAGTAAACATTGCATTCTCTGACACGGCGTGCAATAAGCTGATTATATTGTCCGCCAAAGTCCAATACCACGACCGTTTCTCTCTTCATCCTTTTCCTCCTAAGAATATTTGTGCAGCCCACGGGGCAGTTCCCTGCACACAGCGGTAGTTTATTATCATTGTTTTCCCCTATGCTCTAACACCCAAAGCAGATAACCTGTTACTGAGCATTCCATTCACAGTAACAATAATCTCTCTGAAATATTATAATCGACACTCGATTATTTGACAACGGTTATTTATAAGTTGCATCCATTTCAGGTCAATACTTGCGGAAACCCGTATCCCGTCCTGTTTACGCTTTTGAAAACTCCCATCGTTTTCCCCGATATCGTATCACGAAAAAGACGGCCCGCACTGCCCAGTCTATAGTCATAGCGACCCATACGCCAAATACACCCCAGCCTATATATTTTCCGAGAATAAAGCTGAAACCAATCCGGAAAATCCACATGGAAAACACTGAAATCCACATACAATATCCCACATCATTTGCTGCACGCAGCGTATTGGGCAGGGTAAAAGAAGGCGCCCATATCAGTATTGCACAGGCTCCGTGATACAGAATGATCTGCCGGGCAATCCTTCCGGTTTCCGCTGAAAGATTATAAACATTTATGATTGTGGGAAGCAGGGTTACAATAATAATATTCACAGCAATTAATGAAATATAAGAAAAAAGCATGAGCTTTCTTGTATAATATCTCACCTGTTCGTAATCACCTGCTCCAACACATCTTGCAGTCACAGAAGACAATGCATATCCCATGGACATTCCTCCCAGAATAGCAAAGCTGCACACACTGTTGCATACTGCATTAGCCGCGATCGATGTTGTTCCAAAACCGGATACCAGGCTGAGTACCAGTATTTTTCCAAGCTGAAACATACTGTTTTCCAGACAGCATGGGATACCAAGATGAAGAATTTTTTTCATTATATTCCATTTTATCCGAAGTCCAAGGAGTGTTCTGACATAAATTGTCTTTCTGCTGTCACATATACGTGTAAGCATCCAGATTCCGGCAAAAACACGTGATGCGGCAGTTGGGATTGCCGCCCCCTCTACACCACAGCCAAGTCCATAAAGCATAATGGCATTTCCTGCAATGTTGATTCCATTCATAACCAGAGACATTGTCATAGGTGTTTTTGAGTCTCCCATGGCTCTGTACATTGCCGCCCCTGAATTATAAATTGCCAGAAACGGAATGGAAACAGTCACAATCGTAAGATACAGATCACAGTTTACCATAACATCCGGTTCAATTTTTCCAAAAACCACATGGAGGATGAACCATTTTCCCACATATACGATTACTGTAATCAAAACAGAAAATATAATGGAAAAAAGCAGTGTCTGCTCCGCCGCCTCACATCCCTCTTCCTGATTTTTTCTTCCCAGTGCCTGTCCTGCCACAATGGCGCCTCCTGTAGCAAGGGCAACAAAAATATTTATCAGCAGCACCATGATCGTATCTATCAGAGATACCGCCGAAACAGCCGTTTCTCCCACAGACGCAACCATAACAGAATCTGCAAGACCAACAAAAATCGCAAGAAACTGTTCAATTAAAAGTGGGATAATCAACCGGTACAACTCTTTATTTGTGAAAAGATACCCTTTTGTTCTTTTCATTTTTCTTATCGCTCCCTTCCAAAATCCACAGCCTATTATACACCAACATACAGAACCTCCATGTCTTTTTTTAAAAACATTTTACATAAAATCCTGTATTTTTACCGCAAAAAAAGATGATAAATCCTGATTATTTTCAGAAATTTATCATCTTTTATTTTTTCAGAGGAATCCAGTTGGTTATGATCATCCCTGCCAGCATCCCAGTCAGCATTCCGGTGGCAGGATTTTTCCAGAAAAACTGCCCCAGTGCCAGTCCACCGCCCATTCCAATAGTCAGTGCAAGGCTCTGACGCAGCGCTTCCTTTTCTCTTCGCCCCGCTGCCGGTCCGCGGCTTCCATAAACAGCCGATACAGCTCCGCACAAAACAAGTATTACACCTATTACCGTAAGAACCATTCCCATCTGCGGTGAAATGAATGCCGACTGGACAAGAACTGCAGAACACGCATCTGACAATGCTCCGAGAATAAAAAAAAGGTTGAATATCTTCATCATACATAAGCCCCCATTAAAATACCACCATTATACATCAGCATAACGGTGGTACTGTAATTTGTTTTTCCAAAAACTTATGCAGCACCGGCTTTTTTTCTTTCCAGACGCTCATTCACAGACTCCTTCAGCAGTGTATATGCTGTCGCCGTAAGGGGAATAAAAAAGATCATTCCCAGAATTCCAAACAATCCTCCGCCAACAAACACCGCCAGCAAGGTGAGAAGAGGCGGAAGTCCTACCGCACTTCCCACCACGCGGGGATACACAAACTGATTTTCTATGAATTGAACAATCTGATATACTGCTATGGACAACAGTGCTTTCATCGGACTTACCGTCAGTATGATCACTGCTCCCACAGCACAGGATAAAAAGCTTCCCACATACGGGATGAAGGACAGCAGTGCCGTCAGTACAGCAACAAGTCCGCCATAGGGAAGCCGGCAGATTGTAAACGTTATTCCCATCATGGCTCCCAGGATAACTGCCTCCAGACACTGTCTACTGAGAAAATCCGCATAAATATCACACATAAGCCTTCCTGTTTTTATGATTTTTGCAGCCATCCTGTCCGGAACATACGCTTCCAGCATACGGTTTGTAAAACCTGCTATCCGTTCCTTATCAAGAAGCAGATACATCATCATAATAAATGCCAGAAGCAGATTAAATGTCTTCGAAAAGATAGAAGAAATGGTTCCTGTCAGAATGGGAAAAATATCTCCAACATTCTGTTTCAAAGTTTGAAAAATATGACTTTCCTGTATCTCATCCAGCAGCTGTGACATCCATTTGGCATCAAAGCCTTCTTTTTCCAGAAATCTCATCCACTGCGGCCAGACACGCTCCAGCTGGTCGATAAGACTGGTAATGGACTTGGCCATCTGAGGAATAACAATAATTCCAAGAAGGATTACGATTCCCAAAATACACAGAATAGTAAGTAGAAGACTGACTGTTCTGGCTGAACTCTTCTTTTTCTTGTTTTTGACCCCCAGCTTATTCAAAAGCTTCTCCAGACTGGTCATTGGTACATTGAGAACAAACGCCATAACCCCGCCCATGATCAGCGGACTCAGCAGATCCAGTCCTTTTTCCAGTACCCCAAAAACATGCTGTAAATTAGTCAGAGTCACAAACAGCACAACTCCGAACCCGGTTCCCAGTAATATATTTTTTAACTGCTTATCCATTTTTACTCCCTCATAAATCAGGCATTTCTATATTACAGGGTATTATAGCACTGTTCCTGTCAATATACAACTTTCAGAAAGTATCCCCCCGCTTTAAGTGCGTAAGCGCTAAGCGGGGGGACACAAAATAGTTTCATAAAACCCGGCAATTCCTGTAGAAAAATTATTTGTTTATAAATGCAATGGCATAATTCAACGCATCAAAGGTCTTTCCATAAGTCCAGTTAAGGAATCCATGAACCATTCCTTCCATAATGTGATATTCCACAGCCACATTATTATCCTCCAGTTTTGCTGCATACTGAAGTCCCTGATCCAGCAAAGGATCGCATTCAGCAGAGATAAAGCATGCATCCGGAAGATTTGTCAAATCATCCTCCAGAAGGGGAGATGCCAGCGGATCTTTCCGTTCCTCTTCTGTATTAAAATACAGATACATCGGGTCATCCATACAGTTATAATCCAGGAAGTATCCCTTTCCATATCTTTTCTCAGAATAAGTCATCTCTTCTTCATAATTTGTGGTCAGCGGATAATAAAGGATCTGCCCTTTGATTGATGGACCTTTTTTATCCCTTGCCATCCGTGATACAACTGCTGCGAAATTTCCTCCTGAGCTGTCACCGCAAACGTATATTTTGTCTGCATTTCCTCCATACGAAGCCACATTTTCCGCTGCCCAGACAAGTGCGTCATATGACTCGTTTAATCCCTGGGGGAATTTATACTCCGGTGCAAGATGGTAATCAGGCGCGATCACAATCATATTTCCGTAATATGCCAGATAACGGTAAACATACTCATATACCTCAATACTGTTCATGGAATAGGCACCGCCATGATAAAAAACAAGAACAGGACAATCCTTTCTTTCCTGTGGTCCGTAAATACGGATACGGACATTTTCTCCTGCCAGAGTACACCAGACATCCCTTGTCTGCACACTCATAACCTTGTCATAGCAGGCACATTTCTGATACGCTGCTGACATTGCCGCAACAGATTCCAGATCACTTTTTGCACGCCATTCATTTATATGCTCCAGATTCATCACCTGGGGCTCCATAATATTTACCTCTGGAGCAACCTCCCCGTATTTCGGCTCCAGATATTTTCTATAAGCCATTTTATGCCGCCTCTCTGTCCTTCTTCTTTCCTGACATTCTTGCTTATTCGTAGACGATAACACCTTTTATTATGCTCTGAATGTTGTTAATGCAGTCTTCAAAGGCTTCCGGTGTGTCCTCAAACCTGTATTCATTGGAAATGATTTTTCCAACATCAATGGCCCCGGATGAGATGGCATTCAGCGCTGTCGGATACTGGTTGTGATAACGATGCATCCAAAGCAGGGTCATTTCTTTGCTCTCCAGATTTGCCACAGGAATATTATTATACTCGTTTGTACCAAGTCCTACCACCACCATACGGGCAGCCAGAGCAGCAACTTCAAGTCCCTGTCTGATCGTTGCATCTATACCGCAGCAGTCAAGAACGACATCAACACCTCTTCCATCTGTCTGTTCCATGATTTCTTTGACAGCATCCGTTTTAGAGGAATTAATCGCAATTGCTCCGAACTGCCTGGCAGCTTCCAGTCTGCTATCAATAATATCTGTTACAAATATCTTTGAAGCCCCACGTGCCTTTGCTACCAGTAAAGAAACCAATCCAATACATCCGGATCCCAAAATCGCAACAGACTCTCCGATTTTTACATCAGCTCTTTCACAAGCGCTCAGTCCACATGCCAGTGGTTCAACCAATGCGCCTTCCTTCAGGCTGACATTATCAGGAAGTTTAAATGTAAATGCTGCCGGATGTGCAACGTAGTCAACAAGGCATCCGTCATATGGCGGTGTTGCCCAGAAGCTTAATTCAGGACAAAGATGATATCTGCCTTTCAGGCACTGTTCACACTTAAAGCAGGGAATACCCGGCTCCATTGTAACTCTGTCCCCTTTTTTGAAGTTGGTTACTTTAGAACCAACCGCTTCCACAATACCCGCTGCTTCATGTCCAAGTATAAAGGGAGGTTCTACAACATATGCGCCAATCGAACCCCGGTTATAATAATGAAGATCACTGCCACAGATACCGACAGCCTGAATTTTGATTAATACATCTTCATCACCTACCGTCGGCATTTCAGCTTCGCCTGCAACCATCTTACGAATATCTGTCATATAAAAAGCTCTGTTTTTCATATAGCTCTTTCTCCTTTCAAAATGTTCGATGATCAATCCAGGATTTCCCTGATTTTGGACGCCATGGCCTTCCCCAGAATTTCATGCTGATCAGCATCCAGATGAAGTCCGTCAATCGCACTGCTGTAAACGATCTCATCTGCATTCAGATAAGCTACTTTATATCGGTCTGCAACAATGCGGAAGAAGGGATCTAATTGTTTTGATTTTTCTTCACTTCCGCCAAAACAGGGACCCATAATGGTTTCTGAAATATTCTCTGCAAGACGAGGAGGGCATACCAGAAGGATTTTAGGTGTACAATTTGTAAAATCCCCTGTACGAACCAATGCACGCTCTATCAAAATCCCTGCGCCTTCAGCTACATCTCTTGGCGGAAGTCCAAAACGAATCTTCAGATCATTTGTTCCCACAAAAATTATCATCAGTTCAAATGGGGCTGCCGTATCCATAACTGCCGGCAGTTGATCTTTTCCACACCGGTACTCTTCAATGGGATCATCCCAAACTGTCGTTCTGCCATTAAGTCCTTCATTTATTACTTCAAACTCGTCCCCTAATTCTTTCTGAAGAACACCTGTCCAGCGTATATCGTCATCCCAACGTTCCGGCGGTCCCACCATATTGTTGCCGGGATTCCAACCCCAGGTATTAGAATCACCAAATGCAAGAATTCTTCTTTTCATGTTGATCACCTCTATCACACTTTTGCTTTCTTCTTCTGGAACAGTCCCTGTTTTTGGATACCATCGAAGCAAACAGCTGCAAGCAGAATGCAACCGGTGATAACCAACTGATAATACTCATTGATGTTCATGATCGTCATACCATTAGTAAGTACGGAGATGATGAAAATACCTGTGATACAAGTAGATACACGTCCTTCACCGCCGACCAGGCTGACACCGCCGATTACGGCAGCAGTCAGGCAGTCCATTTCAAGGCCTTTACCTGCTGTCGGCTGACCTGTGGCAATACGTCCCAGCATGATAACACCTGCCAGACCTGCCAGCATTCCGCTGATAGTGAAAGTCAGCACCCGAATTAACTTGGTGTTTATACCGGAATATCTTGCTGCTTCTTCGTTGGAACCAGTTGCATAAACATTTCGTCCGAAGCGCGTAGTATTCAGCGTTATTGCTGCAAGAATAAGAATAATCACCATAATGATAACCGGGATCGGGATGATACCGATATACCCCTGTCCGATAGTTTTAACACTATCCGGCACGTTATAAACCGGTTTTCCGTTACAGATCAGATAGGTAAGTCCCTGCAGAATAGTCTGCATCGCGAGAGTTGCGATCATAGCCGGAATGTTGGTAGCTACAATGATATATCCGGTGATTGTTCCCACAAATCCGCAAACAACAATAGCGCAGATAAAGGAAAGAACCGGATTTAACTGGTAAGTTCCAACCATAACAGCTGAAATAATGCAGCTCAGAGAAATAACAGATGAAATGGAAAGGTCAATTCCACCTGCCAAAAGTGTAAACATCATACCCATGGTAGCGATACCTACAATGGATGACTGCCTAAGTATGGAGAACATATTCTTCGCTGTCGGGAATGTGGATGGTCTCATTACACTGAAAAAGACAACCAGAAGAATCAATACAAAAATAATGGTATTCTTCTTGATAAAATTTAAAATAGCTTTCATATTATTTGCCCTCCATAGTTTCGCCGGATGCATAACTTAGTACAAGTTCCTGGGAAAAATCTGCTTTTTCAATCAAACCTGTGACTCTGCCTTCACACATTACAAGCAATCTGTCTGACATTCCCAGAATCTCGTCCATCTCAGATGAAATCACAATGATACCAAGTCCCTGCTCCGAAAGTGTATTAATCAGTTGATAGATTTCCTGTTTTGCTCCTACATCAATACCTCTGGTAGGTTCATCCAGAATCAGCACCTTACATTCACTGGCAAGCCACTTACTCAAAGCAACTTTCTGCTGATTACCACCTGACAAATTTGCCACCAGATTTGACAGGGAACTGGTTTTAATTCTAAGTGCATCCTTATATTTGTTAACGCATTCTTTTTCTTTGGAAGGAATGATAAATCCTCCTTTAGTAAACTTTCGAAGAATAGGAAGCGTAATATTCCATTTGATTGGAAGCTTTAACAGTACCCCCTGTGTTTTCCTGTCCTCCGCGACATAGCCCACGCCATAGCGAACCGCATCATTAGGAGAATTTATCTGCACTGTTTTACCATCTACTTTAATCTCGCCGGACATTTTCTTATCCACACCGAAGATTAATCTGGCAAGTTCCGTTCTGCCTGCACCTACTAAACCTGCAAACCCGATAACTTCTCCTTTTCGAAGTGTAAATGAGACCGGCGCAACTTTCTCTCCGCCCACATTGTTCACTTCCAATACCACATCTCCGTACTTTACATTTCTTACCGGATAGTTATCCGATAAATCACGACCGACCATATACTTAATAAGCTGCGGTTTTGTAATATTATTAACGTCTTCTACCGTAACTACTTTTCCGTCCCGCATGACAGTTATTCTGTCTGCAACCCGGAACAGCTCATCAAGACGATGAGAAATATAGATAATAGTAACACCTTGCTTTTTCAGCCTGTCGATAATGCCAAACAGGATTTCCACCTCATCGTTTGTAAGTGGTGCGGTCGGTTCATCCATGATCAGAAGTTTCGCGTTCTTTGCCACCGCTTTAGCGATCTCAACAACCTGTTTTTCTGCAACGCTGAGTTTTCTGACATTATCATCCGGTTTCAAGCCAATATCAAAATTTGCAAGAACCTCCTCGGTCTTCTGTCTGAGTATCTTCTTGTTGATAAAAATACCGTCGTTGTATTTATCACCCATAAAGATATTTTCCGCGACAGAGAGCGAAGGAGCCACGTTGAGTTCCTGATAGATTGCCTGGATGCCAAGCTTTTTGGATAGAGTCGGGTTCATTGACGGGTATGTAACACCATCAAATTCAATTGTCCCGCAATCCGGTGCATGTGCACCCGTGATAGCCTTGATCAGTGTAGACTTACCTGCACCGTTTTCACCGATCAATGCGTGTACCTCTCCGCGATATACTTCAAACGAAACATCATCCAAAGCGGTAGTTGCTGCAAATGTTTTCGTAATATGCTGCATTTTTAAAATCGTATCCATTAGTTATCCACCCATCTTTGTATGTTTTTCAATAAAAAGGAAAGTTGCCATACAGGCAACTTTCCTGATCAGGCACTTAAGCCGCTTCTTACGACATTACAGTATGCCAATGTCCATTGATTATTACTTTGTTGCAAGGAGTTCTTCTACGTTATCAATCGTAATCTTCTCCGGGATGCAGATGAGTTCTCTGTTTTCAAGAACACCATCGTTCTCTTCCAAATCTACACACATCTTCATAATATCCGGAGCCATTGCAACCATATCACTATTCAGAGTTCCCTTGTAGGTTGTATCTGCTGCGATTGCTGCTAATGCATCATCGTTAGCGTCTGCGCCAAAGATACCAAGTTTATCCTTATCGTTGATACCTGCGCCATTAAATACTTCGTAAACTCCCATTGGGCCTGCATCATTGATACCAACGATCAGGTTTACATCCGGGATAGACTGTGACCATGCTTCACCGACTTCAATACCTTCCGGAGTATAGCCGGCTTTTGCTTCTGCTACAAATTTAACGTTCGGTGCCAGATCTGCCAGTGCCTGACGTGTTCCTTCTTCACGAACTACTAAGAACGGGTAATCCGGATAGTTGCAGAATGCTGCAGTTACTTCCTGATCTTCCGGGAAAGTAGCGTTAACCCAGTCAGCTGCCATCTCGCCGATTGCATAACCAAAGCTTGTATTATCAACACCAAAGAAGCCGGAAGTTCCTTCGATATCTGTATCATAGCTGATGAAATATGTTCCTTCTGCTTCTGCGGAAAGCGCCGCATCCTTCAGAGCTTCAGCATCAGATACATGGCAAAGAACTACATCATATCCGCCGCTTACGAGGTTTTCGATTGCAGTTATCTTATCGGACACTTCAACAGCTTCAACAGCAGTAAATTCCACGTTATCATACTCTGCTGCCGCATTCTCCATGCCTTCAATCAATCTTGCAAAGAATGCATTAGCAAGGTCGGAAATTACAAATCCGACTTTGATGGTATCCTCTTCGGCATATGTAGGCACAGCTCCGAGAAGTCCTACCGTCATAACACCCGTTAACATTGCTACTACTAACTTCTTCATTATAATTCCTCCTTAATCAAAAATCTTTCTTTTTTAATTAGCTTTTCTTAAGCTATCTAAATGATAGCATAATAAATGTACAATTGCAACAATAAATAAAAGTATATCACTTTAATAATTGTACAAATTATTTGCTTAATTTTGTATATTTTGCATATTACTGTTTATTTTGTACAGTGCCGCAGCATTCGCCCGTAGCTATTTCGTTTCTTTTATGTAATTATATTATATAATCTAATTTATCTCAAATCATTTTTTCGTCAGAGCATATCCAGAGACACGAAAAAACAAAGTCTGAAAGGCTTTTTATTTCACAGGCAAATTCCAACAGAATTCTCTATGAAACAAAAAAGCTGCCACGTGACCCACACGCAACAGCTCAAAACACCTTAAGTTTCATATTCCGTTGTTGTATTCCTCAATGAAATTAAGTGCTGCACCTGCAGCGATTGCCTGCTGCTTATAGGTACACACTTTTAAAAAATCCGCCTTGTCGCCAAACGTATTGATATCTTCGACTCGTCCCCTCAGATCATCCATATAAGGTTCAAGATAACCACCCACATATCCGCCAAGGACAATATCACAATCCAGCAAAGAATGGACAGAATTAATCGTCATTGCAAGATTATCCAGATATTTATTCCACACCTTTACACACTGACGATCTCCCTCATCCAGCTTTTCAAAAAACTGTTGAAGGTTTCCGTCAAACCGGTCCGAAAGAACAGTCGCAGATAGATATGTTTCGACGCATCCTTCCTGACCGCAATAGCAATTCTTTCCACCAGGTATCAGGGTCATATGCCCAACTTCCCCCGCCTTCTGAGTCTTACCGGTATATACTGCGTGATTAACAAGAAAGCACCCTCCAATATTGTTGCTAAGCATAATATAGAAAGCATTTTCCAATTCCTGATTCTTGCAGACTTCCGTGTATGCAGCCGCATTCGCGTCATTAAACAGCCTGACCGGATATGGCAAAAAATCACTGATTCTACGATGAATATCAGCACGGAAGTCTATGATCTTTTTATAAACAATATCCCGGCCATTCTTTTCAACAAGTACCGGAAGTCCAATGCCAACGCCAAGAATCTTATCTCCGTCCACCCCATTCCTTTTAATTAATTCTTCCGTCATTTCTCCAAGTCTCCGGTAATATTCGTCTGTGTCACTAAACTTGAACACATAGCGTTCCGAGGCTATAATTGCTCCAGCCAAGTCCAAAATCGCAAACGCCACATGGTTGCGTGTAATTTCTATTCCAAGTGCCAGTTTTAAATCATTCACAAGAGAATAAGCTGACGCATTTCTGCCCCCAGTATTCCCCTTAGTACCTACTTCCGCTATAATGCCTTCCCCCAGGAATTCATCTATATTTTTTGCAATCGTCGGTATGCACAGGTTCATTTCTCCCGCAAGCTCCTGACGTGTCCAGATTCCTCCTGCAAGAAGCTTTCTGTAAATCCTCGCCCTGTTCATTTTTTTTAGTTCCACATTGAGCGGTTTCAGATTCGACATAATCCAACAAGCACCTCTTCCTTTCATTAGTTTTATTAATTTAATTACATTATAAATGCAATTAATCAAGCAAGCAAGAGTTTTTCTGCCTTTTATGGTTCAAGAGGATTTTTTTCAAGAACATCTTCAGGAGCTTTCATATTATTTATTATATATAAAAAAAGAGCAGTAGATTTTCTCCACTGCTCAATTCTGTATCTTCAAAACTACATACATGTTGACATTCCTGAATCTTTTGACTATGCGCTTCGCGCGGTCACCTCGCAGCTTCGCTGCCTGGCCGCTTTCTCAGCTTTTTGGTCAAGCCCTCGACCGATTAGTAACAGTCAGCTCCGTACATTACTGCACTTCCACCTCTGCCCTATCTACCTCGTC
>JAXFBD010000081.1:0-5628 GCA_034118545.1 Blautia sp. | reverse complement strand
ACGTATTGTCGTAACATGGGCAAATGAATGGGAGTGGATGCCGCATTTTCAGGACTGGGGAGCAACCTTTACAGAAGGATGGTGCGGACATTATAATATTCCAAGAGAAGTAAAACTCGTGGGTGACAGACTTCAGTTTGTTCCGATCAGAGAACTGGAAACACTTCGCAAAGATCCTGTTGTGACAGAGGAGATTGTACTGTCTGACAAAGCGGAAAAGACACAGCTGACTGCAGGTGACGGAGTGATTTTTGAATTAAAATTTGCAGTTGATCTGGAAAAAACAGATGCGGATCAGATTGAACTGGAGCTTCGCTGCGGCGGGGATAAAAAAACCGTATGTACATTTGATCTGAAAAACGGAGAACTTTGTGTGGACATGAATCATGCGGATGAATGGAGTCATGGAATCTCAAGAAGCGTTCTGTTTCTGAAAGGAAAAAAAGAGCTGGATGTTCATATTTATTCGGATCAGATTTCACTTGAAATATTTACCGATCAATATCAGAATAATCATTCCAGTAATATCTATCCTGAAGATACCCAGAATCAGATATTTATCCGGTCAAAGGGCGGAAATGCGGTGATTCGCCGGATTGAATCTTACGGTTTATGTAAATGTATATAAGCTGCGAAACAGATTTTAGCAAACATCAGGAGGGCAAAATGGCCAGTAATAATTATTATGATGTGACAGAATGGAAAACGGGAAATCCTTATGAGGATATTGGAGAAGTCATTAACAGCATCATTGCGGATATCAAAGGGCGGCAGAATGAAAATGACAGGGATGACGGCGGAAAGCCGGGAGCGGTAATTTTTATTCCATCCGGAGATTATCATCTGAAAACACAGGTAAAAATAGATATCAGTTATCTGAAAATCATGGGTACCGGACACGGATTTGTTTCTTCAAGCATCCGGTTTAATACTCCGGAAGAAAAATGGAAGGATCTTCATGAAATATGGCCGGGAGGAAGCCGTATTCTGGTGAATCTGATTCCGGATGAAAAAGATGAGAAAAGCGGTGCTGCGTTTTATGTTTACAGAGAAGGAGAGCCAAGAATCAGTTCTGTGGAGTTTTCCAATTTCTGTATAGACGGTCTTCATTTTGTGGATGATGGAAGCGGAGCAGAGCCGGAGAATACATACGTAAATGGCAAAACGGGTATTTTTGTAGATTGTGCCCATGATTCATTCCGGATCAGTGAGATGGGAATTATTTATGTGGAACATGGAGTAGTATGCTGTCATGCGGATGCCCTGACCATTCATGATAATTTTATTGCGGAATGCGGCAGCTGTATTGAGCTTCGCGGTGATGGACAGGCGGCGAAAATCACAGATAATCTGATCGGCGCAGGTTTTAAGGGATATTCTATTTTTGCGGAGAATTTCGGCGGACTTCTGGTGGGAGTAAATAATGTATTTCCCAGGGGAAGCAGCAGTCTGCATTTCTCAGGCGTGGTAAGATCTTCTGTAACCGGAAACAGATTCCATTCCTTTTATCCGGGTATGTTGATCATGGATAAGAATTGCTGCGAAAATCTTGTTTCCGCCAATCATTTCCTGCGTGATCATGAACCGTGGCCGCCAATGCTGGCTTATGATAATGGCTTAACGGATGATTTTGGACTGCTTAGAATCAGCGGAAGCAATAACTCTGTGATTTCCAACCATATTTCAGAAACCATTGACCGGAAATATTTAAAACCGGAGGGCATGGTACCGGTAATCATATATGTGGAAAAGGGATATGGAAATTATATTGCAAACAACCATATCGTTGCAACGACGGAGTCCAAAGGGAAAGAGAAACAAAAAGAAGAATCCTGTTTTGGAGCACAGGTGGGAGCTCTGCTGACCATTGATTCTCTGGAGGAGTTAGAAGTAACAGGAGTCTGTATTTCTGAGCAGGCAGTGTGTAATACTGTCTTGGATACGTGCAGGGATGAACAGGCAATGCTGGATAAAGAGAAAAACACATTTCGGGCATTACCATGATGGTATCTGATTTCTGATTCAGGAGCTGTCGCACAATGCAGGATGTGATGCTCTGCAAGAGTTCCGATGAACTGGCAATCTGATATTGATTGAAATTATTTTTGGTATCTATTTTCGATTTTTTTCAAAATAGATACCAATTTATTTTCCCTTCTTTGGTTTTTGGGGAGTAAACAGTAACAATAAGAAGAACAGCATTGTGACTTGACTTTGTAACAGTACGGTAGTAAAATATCCATAATTAAAGACACGGGGAGCTTGTTTAAACAGGCTGAGAGTAAGCTGGTATGCTTAGACCCGAAACCTGATTTGGATAATGCCAACGTAGGGATGGAACACTTTTGAATGCTCTTGCAGTACGTTTGCGCGTACTGCTTTTTCTTTTGCAGAAACAGTGCATTTGCAGCAGAGTAATTATCCTTTTCGGTTTCACACCTGTGGATTTAAGGATGCGGTAAATTGGGGGCACCACCTTTTGCCGCTGTAAAAAATGGATGCAAAAACATTCAGAGCATGGGAGTACTTGCTGAATATGTAAGAGTATGAAAGTTATGGACGATCATGCAGGCGCACAGCCGGAAAGGGGAAAAATGAAAAGTTATACAACACAGATGGACGCAGCGCGTCAGGGAATTATCACTCCACAAATGAAAATTGTGGCGGAAAAAGAGCATTGGGATGCAGAGGAACTGAGAAAACTGGTCGCAAAGGGAGAGATTATTATTCCCTGTAACAAAAATCATACCAGCTTAAATCCCAGTGGCGTGGGAGCCAGACTTACTACGAAGATCAATGTAAATCTTGGCGTATCACGTGACTGGAAAGATGTGGATATGGAATATGAAAAGGTACGCTCAGCAGTGGAAATGGGCGCAGAAGCCATTATGGATTTAAGTTCCTATGGGGATACCCGAAGCTTCAGACGTAAGCTTACGGCAGAATGTCCTGCGATGATTGGAACGGTTCCAATCTATGATGCAGTTGTGTATTATCACAAAGCGCTGGGAAAAATCACAGCACAGGAATGGCTGGATATTGTACGTATGCACGCAGAAGACGGCGTGGATTTCATGACGATCCACTGTGGTATGAATCGTGCTACCGCTGAGAGATTTAAAAAGAATAAACGACTTATGAACATTGTTTCCCGGGGTGGCTCCATTATGTTTGCGTGGATGGAGATGACAGGACAGGAGAATCCATTTTATGAATATTACGATGAGATTCTGGATATCTGCAGAGAGTATGATATCACAATGAGTCTGGGTGATGCCTGCCGGCCGGGATGTCTGGCAGATGCCACAGATACAGCTCAGATCGAGGAACTGATCACTCTGGGAGAACTGACAAAACGTGCCTGGGATAAAGATGTTCAGGTTATGATTGAAGGTCCCGGACATATGCCCATGAATCAGATTGCTGCAAATATGGAGATTCAGAAAACTCTTTGTCACGGAGCACCTTTTTATGTGCTGGGACCTCTGGTGACTGATGTGGCACCGGGATATGACCATATTACGTCTGCAATCGGAGGTGCGATCGCAGCAGCTGCCGGTGCGGCATTTTTGTGCTATGTTACACCTGCCGAGCATCTTCGTCTGCCAAATGCTGCAGATGTCAAAGAGGGAATTGTGGCGGCAAAAATCGCAGCTCATGCAGCAGATATTGCAAAAGGCATTCCAGGAGCAGCAGACTGGGATTATAAAATGAGTGAAGCAAGAAAACGCCTTGACTGGGAAGAAATGTTTGCACTCAGCATGGATCCGGAAAAGGCGCGCCGTTACCGGGCGGAAGCGAAACCTGAAAAAGAAGATACCTGCAGTATGTGCGGTAATTTCTGCGCGGTTAAGAATACAAACAGAATTCTTGACGGAGAAATTGTAACGATTTTTGACGAATAATAACAGTATTGAAAATGAGGGGCTGTCTCACCGTGTATTGCCGGTGTACGGCCCCACTTTTTGCCTGAAAAGTAACCCTGAAAACCGCATATGCCCGGAACGGTTGAAATATTGATACATTCTGGAAAAAAGAAACTGCTTATGCTATCATATGATTGGGGTATCAAAAGTTTGATTACAGAAAAAATATGAGGTGTAAGGTTTATGAAAATTTCAACGAAGGGAAGATATGCTCTGCGCCTGATGCTGGATCTGGCTGAGCATAATAATGGAGAATACATACGTCTGAAGGATGTGGCAGAACGTCAGGGAATTACGGTGAAGTATCTGGAGCAGATTGTGCCGCAGCTTACAAAAAACGGTTACGTACGCAGTTATCGGGGGAATAATGGGGGATATATGCTGGCAAAAAGTCCTGAGGAGTATACGGCAGGAGAAATTCTGCGGGTGATGGAAGGAAATATGGCACCTGTTGCATGTCTGGATGATCAGATTAATCGCTGTCCCAGAAAAGCTGCCTGTTCTACGCTGCCTTTCTGGGAGGGATTAAGAGACGTGATCAACCAATATGTAGACAGCGTTACACTGGCGGATCTGGTCAGCGGGAAGAAGGAAGAGCAGTAGTTAAGGATGAAGAGATGAAAAAATATGTAGTTTTTTAATTTCCTAGTTGACAAATAGGAAATATAGGAATATAATAACCTTAATCCTAGAAAACAAGTATGAAAACACGGATAAGTAAATTTGAAAGAAAATAAGAAAGAATTTATCAGAAAGGCAGGAAAAGGAAGATGGCAAATATTTATAAAGGAACATTAGGATTGATCGGAAACACACCGCTGGTTGAAGTAACAAATGTGGAGAAGAATCTTGGCCTGGAAGCGACAGTGCTTGTGAAGCTGGAATATTTTAACCCGGCAGGAAGTGTGAAGGACAGAATAGCAAAAGCAATGATTGAAGATGCGGAAGCAAAGGGGCTTCTGAAAGAAGGTTCCGTTATTATTGAACCGACTTCCGGAAATACAGGTATTGGTCTGGCAGCGATCGCGGCAGCAAAGGGATATAGAATTATCCTTACCATGCCGGAGACAATGAGCGTGGAGAGAAGAAATATACTGAAGGCATATGGAGCAGAGTTGGTGCTCACCGATGGCTCCAAGGGTATGAAAGGTGCCATTGAAAAAGCAGATCAGCTTGCAGAAGAGATTCCGGGCAGTTTTATTCCGGGACAGTTTGTAAATCCGGCAAACCCGGCGATTCACAGAGCAACTACAGGTCCGGAAATCTGGAAGGATACAGATGGAAAGGTTGACATTTTCATTGCCGGTGTAGGTACAGGCGGAACACTTACCGGTGTGGGCGAATATCTGAAATCTCAGAATCCGGATGTGAAGGTAGTGGCAGTAGAGCCGGCAGGGTCACCGGTGCTTTCCACAGGAAAAGGTGGTGCACATAAGATTCAGGGTATTGGTGCCGGATTTGTTCCGGATGTGTTAAATACAGAGATTTATGATGAAATACTTGCCATTGAGAATGAGGATGCATTTGCCACATCTAAGCTTCTGGCAAAGCAGGAGGGAGTTCTGGTTGGAATTTCATCCGGTGCTGCACTTTATGGTGCCATTCAGCTGGCAAAACGCCCGGAAAACAAAGGTAAAACCATCGTAGCTCTTCTTCCGGACACAGGAGACAGATATTATTCAACACCATTATTTACAGAATA
>JAXFBD010000080.1:0-2506 GCA_034118545.1 Blautia sp. | reverse complement strand
CCTCCGGCGAAAGCATTTTTGCCTTTATTCCAAACTGGTCTTTATATTTCCGGTTATCGATTTTCGCATCACCAGCCGTTACAATCAGAACAGGTTCCTCTTTCGCCATAAAAGACATGGTTTTTGCGATTCTGCAGGGCTCACATCCCAAAGCCTTTGCGGCAAGCTCCACAGTTGCGCTGGATACGTCAAATTCCTGTACCCGTTCTTCCATTCCCAGTCCTCTGAAGTATTCCTTTACTTTATCTATCGCCATTTACAAAACCTCCCGTAAATAATATCCTTTGAAATTTTAACACATATTTTTATAAATTCAACATAATATAAGAAAAATTGGCATAAAACAGAGACTGGGTCCGCTGCATAGTTCATGCTTCGATCCCAGTCTCTATATACTTTTAATTTGCCTGCCCTGACTACAGTTTCCCGATGATCTCCCTTTTATAATTCAGGAAGGTATCTGTCAGATAGAAATCCTCAGGACGGGGTTTTTTCTCTTTAATTATAATTTCGTCTTTTATCTCTCCCGGCTTACCGTTCAGAATATAAATCCTGTCAGACAGAAGGATTGCCTCGTCAATATCATGGGTGATAAATAACGTTGACAAATCAATCTGCTGCATTACATTCAGATACCATTTATGAATACCGGACTTGGTAATGGTATCCAGCGCACTGAAAGGTTCATCCAGCAGGGCAACTCCGTTTGAGGAAAGATATGTCCGCAGCAGCGCGGCTCTCTGTCTCATGCCCCCGGAAAGCTGGCAGGGATATTTATACTGAGTGTTTTCCAGGCCGAACTCTTCAAATAACTCATTGGCCTTTTCCCGTGCCTCGGCTTTTTTCATTCCCTTTAAAACAAGGGGCAGAGACACATTGTCAATGATTTTTTTATGGGCAAACAGCAGATCCTTCTGGAGCATATAGCTGATCTTTCCGGGCTTTCCTGTGATGTCCTCTCCGGAAAGAAGCACTCTTCCCTCCTGGGGATCGGTAAGTCCGGAAAGTACGTGAAACAGCGTTGTTTTCCCGGAACCGCTCACTCCCAGCAAAGACACCAGCTCGCCCTTGTGAAGCTCAATATTAATATTCTGAATGATCGTCTGGCTGCCGTATTTTTTTGTAATATTTTCCGCCTGAAGTATAATCATGTTATTTTCCATTTTATTTACTGCGGAAGATATTCATTTGTATATCCGACTCCTGTCAGATCATTTGTTGTCAGATCATTTTCATAGAGCCAGCTGTAAAATGCATCCCAACGCTCAGGGTCGATCACGCCCCAGCTCTCGGCATCTGCGATATACTGTTCATTGAGCCATTCCTGACTTGCATATACCAGATCTTCTGAACCTCGCAGAGAGCCTGTGGTATCTCCTTCAATCAGCATATCTGCTGCTTCCTGAGGATTTTCAATGGCATACTCATAACCTTTTGCTGTAGCTGCCAGAAATGCCTTTGCAGTATCGGGAGATTCTTCCAGAAATTCATTATTGGCAACGATGACCGGGGTATAATAGTCAAATACCTCATTCTGATCTTTAAAGAACCAGAAATCACAGTCCACACCTTCTACATCTGCGTTGATTCCGCCCCATCCATAAAATACCCAGATACAGTCTGTCTGATGTGCCGCAAGAGCTGCCGGTTCGTCCGTAATGTCATTGGGAATAAGTTTAACATTATTAAAATCACCGCCGTCATCATTTACCATTTTTTCCAGCATTGCCATCTCTGTGGGCATTTCCCAGGTGGAATAAGTAGCTCCATCCATGCCTTTTGGTGTATCCAGACCTTCGCCTGCTCTGGAAATGATACCGGAAGTATTATGCTGCAAAATTGTTGCAACAGTCGTTACATCCATAGGTGTATCAGAATCAAATGCAGCTGCCAGACTGTCCTGTGCAGTGCCTGCAAACTGCGCCTGTCCTGATGAGCACATCAAAACCGCACCGTCTTCCGGCGGCTGTACGATCTCAACTTCCAGACCGGCCTCTTCATAAAGTCCCAAAGCCTGTGCGGCATACAGTCCGGTATAGTTTGTGTTCGGTGTCCAGTCCAGACAGAATGTAATCTTTTCCATTTCTTCTGCACCTGCAGAAAGAGGGGCAAACACTGTCGCACCGGTAAAAGCCGCAGTCCCCAGTATTATAATTGCTGTTTTATTTAATCTCATTTCTGTTCCTCCTTTTTTTCAGCCCGTATCCATGGCATAGCCACCGCACGGATCACATTTACCGCCAGCATCAGCAGCAGGCTGATAATTACAATAAAAATAATAACAGCAAACATCTTGTCAAAAGAATATGCTTTTTTTACACGGGTCATATATACACCCAGTCCTTCAAATCCTCCCAGCCATTCAGAAACAACAGCTCCGACTACTGCATAGGTTGCGGAAATTTTCAGACCGGAAAAGAAATGGGGCAGCGCCGAGGGAAATTTCAGATGCACAAATATCTGTACCTTTGACGCTCCCATGGCCCGCATCAGATTAACAGAATCC
>JAXFBD010000079.1:0-17758 GCA_034118545.1 Blautia sp. | reverse complement strand
GGCAGAGCAGCTGATTTGTAATCAGCAGGTTATCGGTTCGAGTCCGATCATCGGCTTTTTGGACCTTTAGCTCAGTTGGTTAGAGCAACCGGCTCATAACCGGTCGGTCCTGGGTTCGAGTCCCCGAAGGTCCATTTAAATTATTTTGGCCCAGTGGCTCAGTTGGTTAGAGCGCCGCCCTGTCACGGCGGAGGTCGAGAGTTCGAGTCTCTTCTGGGTCGTATCAGTTAGTCTTATTTGGCTGGCTGTGTGTAGTATGGGGTCTTAGCTCAGCTGGGAGAGCATCTGCCTTACAAGCAGAGGGTCATAGGTTCGAGCCCTATAGGCCCCATATTCCTATTAAGATGCCGCAGTGGCGGAACTGGCAGACGCACAGGACTTAAAATCCTGCGGGGCTAACCCCCCGTACCGGTTCGATTCCGGTCTGCGGCATGAAAAAACCTTGAGAAATCAAGGTTTTTTTTATGTCCAGCATTTTGTCCAGAAGGAACGGATGTCAATTTGACAGCAGTTTTGACAGCAGTTTGAACGTATCTTGATTTTACTGTATATAAAAGTATTCTGGAAATTGGAAAAGCCCCCATTTTCCAAAATTATTTTTCCTAAAAATCCTATAGTTTTATAATAGTAACTTATTATTTCATTTGGAGTATGCTACAATAAAAATGGCATGTTAGCTTTTGGGCATTCTGGAAGTTGGAAAAAACGAGGATTATTCTTTTTCCATTGTCCAGGTATTATTGTCTGGAGAAATTGACTACTCAAAGTGTGGCATAATATTTTTGCATATGGTTGAGGCATTCAAGAAGGAACTGAAGGGGATATATTCGTCCTGTATCAGTAGAGAAACGCTGGATGAGAGCCCGTTTGCCTATTGGGGACTGGAAATACAGGGGGGCGGTCATCTATGATTCTGCAAATCAGTTTCGGACAGGGGCCGAAAGAATGTGAACTGGCTGTGGGGAAACTGTTTGGAGTACTGTAGGAAGAATATCCGGATATCTGGCAGCTGTTCTGCCGTCAGACAGGAAAAAAATGCTATACATCGATCATCTTTTCGACAGATCAGGATCTATCCGAAATGAAGGGGAGCGTACAGTGGTATTCCAACCGGGATCAGTGTAACATCAATTTCCGAGCGAAGCCAGTATCTTAATAAGAAAGACGCACTGGAAAATTGAAGGTAATCCTTATGCAGATAGAAGCAGAAGAGAATAAGATGCAGGCATACAATGCAGGGAGAGAACATTACCGGATTGTCCGGGGAAATCCGGTGAGAGTTTATAGAGGAATAATAATTACCTTGCAGTAAAAGGGGATTTTTGACGAATTATGAATATAGACTCCAATTGAAGGTAAAGAATAATCATGATATAATAGAACCAGAATGGAGATATGATAAACAACCACTATTTCTAAAGCAGATAACGGAAAGACAGATTAGAGGAGGAACGTATATGTGCACAAAAACAGAGCTGGAAAAAATATTGCGGCAGATATGTTATATATATGATGAGACATATCCGGAACGTGTATGTGCGGTTTATCTTTACGGGTCTTATGCAAGAGGAACATCCACAGAGGAATCAGACATTGATATTGTGGCAATTGTAAAAGGAGACAGGCCGGAGCTGCAACAGCAGTTAAAAAAGATCTGGGATATTGCTGCAGAATTGGGGGTGGAATATGATGTGGTAATTTCTCCAACTGTTATTCCTTATGAAGAATTTGAAAATTATAAAGAAATACTTCCATATTACAGAAATATTGTATTGGAAGGGGTGAAATTAAGTGCCTGATTATGAAAGAGAACTGATGGAATACCGCATCAAAACTTCAGAGGAGAAGCTGAAATCTGCAAAGGTATTGCTGGATGCCGGAGCATTTAAGGATTCTATCGGACGATCTTATTATGCAATGTTTTCTGGAATCAGAGCGATTCTGGCTATGGACAAAGTAGATTTTGCAAAACATGCAGGGGTGATTTCCTATTTCCAGAAAGAGTATATTAAAACAGGAATTATTGATAAGGAGTATTCAAAATATATTTCGAATGCTTTTCAAATAAGAAATAACTGTGACTATGCGGATTTCTTTCTGGTTTCAAAAGATGATGCTCAAGAACAATATGACAAGGCGGATAAATTTGTAAGAGAGATAAAAAAATATCTGAGGATAAGGACGGAAGACGAAAATGTTTGATTTTTGAAACTACGTATTTGATGAAGATATTTTTTGACAGCAGTTTTGACAGCAATTTTGACAGCAATTATGGATAATATCAGTTGATATATGAATTTGAGAAAGTCAAAAATGTTGAATTTACAAGGAAAAATGAATGTGAATGGAAACTGCTGAATTTACTCTTGTAACTTAAAATCCTGCGGGGCTACCCCCCCGTACCGGTTCGATTCCGGTCTGCGGCATGAAAAAACCTTGAGGGATCAAGGTTTTTTTATATCATGGAAATAAAAAGTGTACTTTATTTTTTAGGAGATGGCTATGGGTCATTTTTATTTTACAAGACATGGACAGACTGTCTGGAATGTGGAAAATAAGATTTGTGGAGCAACAGATATTGGGCTTACAGAGTTGGGACATCAGCAGGCAGTTGAATTAGGAAGAAAAATTCTTGGTGAAAATATAAATATTGATGAAATTTTATATTCTCCGTTGAGCAGAGCAGCGGACACTGCAAAGCATATTTCTGAGATAACCGGTATACCCTGCCGTATGGAACCAAGATTGAAAGAGCAGAATTTTGGAAAATATGAATCTACACCTCGCAATGGAGAGGATTTTAAGAGAGCAAAAACTGTTTTTGCCGATTCTTATGATGGCGGAGAGTCTATGCTTCATTTATGTCAGAGAGTTTATAATCTGTTGGACGACGTTCGTCGGGAGTCAGACACCAAAACGTATCTCCTGGTAGCGCATAATGGTATTTCACGGGCGGTACAGTCCTATTTTACAGATATGACAAACGAAGAGTTTGCGAGCTTTGGAATAAAAAATTGCGAAATCCGTCGTTTTGATTTTGAGGAAATTAATTATGGAAGACATGAATAATAAAGAAAACAGAGACGAAGAAACGGAAGTATTTTTAAAAAGCTTTATTTTTATGCGTCTGGGTCAGGCAATTTCCAAAGGAAACTGGCAGGGGGCGATGATGACATTTAAAAAAATGGAGAATGAAATTAATCGTTTGGGACTGGAGCGGATGAAATCACAGCTTCCCGGATTGCGTATGGCAATTTTTTCAAAAAATAAAGTGCAGGCCAAGAATGCACTGGCACTTTTAGTAGCAAAACGTGTACAGCTGTTAGAAGGTTTATCCCGCTTCAAGTAGGCGGAGCACTAAGTGGGAGAATTCCCAAACTTAGTTAAATTGCAAAAAAATCAAATAAAAATTTGTAAAATCTATTACTTTACAATGCTAAAACACAGAGGTATAATCTAGCCGAAATGATTCAATATTTCAGAAGAAATGTTGAGCCTCCGGTGGTTCGCAGGTGTGGTGAGTGGAAGAATGCTTCGCATTCGACCACGCCGAGGCAAGAACGCCAGAGGCATTCTTGAAAAATTGGAGTGAATGCAATGATCGAACAGGAATTTCGGATCATGCCGGAAGAAAACAGCTGGAATTGTATTGACAGTATGCTGAAATTGGGCGGGCGTTTTCGCTGCAGTATTACTTTCAGACAGGATAATAAGGTTTTGAATGCAAAAGGGTTTATGTGGGTAGGATCTCTTCATCTGGACAGAGCTTTTTCAGTGGTATACGATGGAATTGATGAACAAAAGGCAGCACATGCCTATGCGGAAGTTCTGGAGATGCTGAAAGCATCATAGATATTTGTAAAATAGAAGAAAATAATTTACACCGACAGTAGTATGCTCTCATCTTTGAAAGGATGAGAGTTTTTTATTTCAAATTCGCTTTGCGACCGCTTTTGATTATAAAATTTATCAAAAAGTAATTGATTTCATATGATTTTTACATTATACTTTTCATATGGACACTTTTTTTAGTGAAATTGAACAGTCCGAAAATACCAGATATGAAAGGATGGATGCAATTATGAAAAAAAGAAATTTTAAGCGGTTCCTGGCAGTTGCAATGGCTCTTAGCTGTGTTATGGGATCTGTAACAGTTGCGCAGGCTGAAGAGAAAACAACGCTGGACGTTATTATCAGCCAGTATGGACAGCAGACTCAGGAATGGTGGAGCACTTTTGAAAAAGATTTTGAAGCTGAAAATCCTGATATTGACCTGAATATTGAAATTGTTTCCTGGAATGATATTTATACCGTTGTAAATACACGTATATCAACAAATCAGGCACCGGATATTCTGAATATTGACGTATTTGCTGATTATGTTGCAGATGATTTGCTGATGCCGGCAGAGGAGTACATTTCTGAAGAAACAAAGGCTAAATTCTTTGATGGCTTCTGGAATGCAAGTACAATCGACGGCACCGTATATGCACTGCCGATTCTGGCTTCCTGTCGTGCTCTGTTCTATAATAAGGATATCCTGGACGAGGTAGGTGCAGAAGTGCCGACTACATGGGCAGAAATCGAAGAAGTTTCCCAGTTGATCGTTGACAAATATGAAGGTGAAGTTTATCCGTGGGGTATTGATATGACAACGGATGAAGGTCAGGCTGCATTCTCCTATTATACATGGAATAACGGCGGCGGATTTGTTGACGAGAATGATGAATGGGTACTGAACAGCGATGCAAATGTGGAAGCAGTGAAATTTGCAGCTGGTCTTGTAGAAAAAGGCTACACCAACTCTGATCCGGCTAATGAAACACGTTATGACCTTCAGGATATGTTTGGTGCAGGCAAGCTTGCCATGATGATTGGACCAAATAATATTCCTACTTATCTGTCTGACGGCGGCTATGAAATTAACTATGATGTTGCTTTAATTCCGGCAAATGAAGGCTGTGAATCCGTGGCAATGGGTGTTTGCGACCGTCTGGAAGTATTCCGTGAGGAAGGAGACGAATCCCGTACAGCAGCAATCACCAAATTCTTTGATTTCTTCTATGATGATGCTCGCTATGCAGACTATATGAAATTTGAAGGCTTCCTGCCAACAACACAGACTGCAGCAGATGTTCTTGCAGCAGAGGACGAGAGCTATGCATCCTGGATTGACATTCTTCAGACATGTAAGTTCTATCCGGCTCACAAGACCGAGTGGGCAGATGTGAAGCTTGGTGTTATCGACGTTGAACAGCAGACACTGCTTGGTGAGGATGTACAGACACTTCTGGATGATCTTCAGAGTGAGATCGCAGGTTAAGGCGGTTAACAGTAAAAAATAACAAAACCATATGTATGACGGGAGTCGGGGTCGGACGCGCCCCGGCTCCATTTACATATCAGGAAGTACAGGAGGTTTCCGATGAAAAAGAAACGTATTCTGAGGACGGTAGAACCGTATATATGGATTTTGCCAAGTATAGTGCTGATGTCTGTGTTTGTGCTGTTTCCGATAATACAGGTTTTTAAGCTATCTTTCAGCGACATCAGCCGTGCGGGAATCGTAAAAGGTTTTGCCGGATGGGAAAATTATTCAAAGGTTCTGAATAACAATACCTTTTGGATGGTATTGAAAAACACAGTTGTCTGGACAGTGGCAGTTGTGGTGATTTCCACTGTTTTTGGCTTTATTCTTGCGCTGGTATTAAATAATGAGTTCAGAGGGCGTAAAGTTGCAAGGGCAATCGTGGTATTCCCCTGGGCTACTTCTCTGATCATTCAGGCAGGTGTGTGGAAATTTATTATTGATACAGATTACGGCAGTCTGAATACACTGCTTCGGACACTGGGACTGACCCAAAATGCAATAAACTTTACAAGTACTCCGGAAGCATATTTTGCATGGGAGATTTTTGTGGGTATTTTCGTTACGGTTCCATTTGTAACCTTCTGTGTGCTGTCCGGTCTGCAGAGTATATCCGATGCATATTATGAAGCTGCCACAGTTGACGGTGCAACGTACTGGCAGAAGCTGTTTAAGATTACTATTCCTCTGGTGGCGCCTTCTCTTGCCGTCAGTACAGTTCTGAATATAATTTATGTATTCAACTCATTCCCGATTATCTGGACGATGACAAAGGGAGATCCGGCCAACAGGACAGATACACTTGTTACTTATCTGTACAAGCTGAATTTCTATAATGGAAAATCAGGACAGGCAGCGGCAATTTCCGTAATCGGATTTTTGATTTTATGTCTCTTTTCAAGTATTTACATGATTTACACATTAAGAAAGGGGGAAGATTAGTATGAGTGGTACAGCAAAAACAGCAAACCATACATCGACAAAAAAACTTCTTCTGAAGATCCTCCTTTATGTTTTTGTAATACTGGTATGTATGGTGATTTTATATCCGTATTTTGTAATGTTTACTACGGCTGCCAAGAGCCGTGCGGAGATTTACTCTCCCAACGGAACACTTCTTCCGATCAAATGGGTGCTGAGTAATTTTACGGATATCTGGTCGCGGGCACCTATGGCAAGATATTTTCTGAATTCGCTGATCGTGGCAGGAGGCGCAACTTTTCTGGCGATTCTCTGCGGCATTCCGGCTGCGTATGCCCTTGCGAGAATGAAATTCAGAGGAAGAAATGTTTTTCTGGGATTTGTTATCGTGTCACAGATGTTTTCCGCAGTTGTTCTTCTGATCGGTATTTACAAAGTAATGATACTTTTTAACCTGACAAACAATCTGCTGGGACTGGTATTTGTAAATGCGGCATTTAACCAGGCGTTTGCCATCTGGCTGCTGCGCGGAACATTTCTTTCTATTTCTCCGGAAATGGAACAGGCAGCCACCATTGACGGATGTAACCGCGTGCAGGCACTTCTGAAAATATTGCTGCCAATGGCGGCTCCCGGAATTGTAACAACACTTATTTTTATCTTTATTAATGCATGGAATGAGTATACAGTGGCCCTTACATTGATCTCTTCAGATACCTTAAAGCCATTAACTGTAGGAATTACCATTTTCAACGGCTATAATATGATAGAGTGGCAGTATCTCTTCGCGGCTTCTTTATTTGCAACTATTCCGGTTATAATTCTGTTTGCCTGCATTGAGAAGCATCTTGTAGGTGGTTTGACCTCCGGAGGTGTAAAAGGATAATTTGAGAAAAGAGAACTGAAGGAGCAGATCAACAATGACAAAGGAAGCAATTGAAAATATTATCACAGCTTTTGCAATAGAAGGAGAGCTGCAGGAATACATACCCTATGGAAAAGGACATATCAATGATACTTTTCGATTAATGTTTCGTGAGAGCCATAATAGTCGTTATTATATTCTTCAGAGAATTAACAGAAAAGTTTTTAAAAAGCCGGAAGAGCTTATGGAAAATATTGTTCATGTGACAGAATGGCTGAAAAAGAAAATCCGGGAAAGCGGCGGAGATGTATTAAGAGAGACTCTGAATATTGTTCCAACAAAGTCGGGCAGTGCTTATTATGAAGATAAAACCGGGGAATGCTGGCGGGTATATTATTATATAGACAATACTGCCTGCCTGGAGCAGGTAAGCTGTGCTGAGGATTTTTATAACAGCGCTTTGGCTTTTGGAAATTTCCAGCATCAACTCAGTGATTTTCCGGCTAAAATCCTTCATGAGACAATTCCGGATTTCCACAATACTGTGAAACGGTTTCAGACATTTGTCAATGCAGTACAGGCGGATGTCTGTGGCCGTGTTCAGAAGGCAGGACCGGAAATTCAGTTTGCCATGGAACATGAAAAACTGAGCCATGTGCTGTGCGATCTGCAGGAACAGGGAAAACTTCCGCTGCGTGTTACACATAATGATACAAAGCTAAATAATATTATGATAGATAATGCAACGGGAAAAGGAATCTGTGTTATTGACCTGGATACAGTCATGCCGGGGCTTTCGGTAAATGATTTTGGAGATTCCATCCGGTTTGGTGCAAGTACAGCCGAAGAGGATGAACAGGATCTGTCAAAGGTATCCTGTGACCTGGAGCTTTTTGAAGTGTATGTAAAAGGCTTTATTGAAGGATGCGCAGGAGCTTTGACAGAAATGGAGCTTGAGATGCTTCCCATGGGAGCTGTTTTGATGACATTTGAATGCGGAATCCGGTTTTTGACAGATTATCTGGAAGGTGATCATTATTTTAAGATTCACAGAGAACAGCATAATCTGGATCGCTGCCGGACCCAGTTTAAGCTGGTACGGGACATGGAAGCCAAGCTGGAACGGATGAATGAAATTGTAAAAAAATATAGCTGATCCTGTGAAAAGGTTCTGAGTCAGTTCACAGCAGGAAATAGTTCTGTGCAAAAGAAATAAATTCCTGCAGTACTGGTTTCAGGACCTTTGTTTTTAGATATGTGATATAAAAGTATCGTTCCACAGGTGTCTCAAGGGGAAATACCAGGACATTTCCGGCTTCCTCCATATCCTTCACAGAAAAGCGTGAGCAAAGAGAAATGCCCATACCGCCTGCAATCATTCTTTTGATAGATTCCAGATCGTTGCTCTGGGCGATTATATTTAATTTTTTTCTGGAAATCTGCATATTGTCCAGAATCTGATTGGCAGTTTTCTGAGTTCCGGAACCCTGTTCGCGGATGATCAGAGGTTCCTGAAGGAGCTGCTGCAGATTGAAGGGATTTTTCTGATATTTTCGATAGTATTCACTGGCAGGGGTAACCAGAACCATTTCATCCTTGCAAAAGGGGATACTGATGCATTTGGCAGAGCTGCTGGCTGTTCCAATAAGGCCGATTTCTACAGAGCCGTTCAGAATCTTTTCCATGATTTCCATGCTGTCTCCCTGCTTCAGATCAAACGTTGTGTTGGGATGGGTACGGCAGAAATCACTGACCAGACCAGGTAATAGATATCCTGAAGGAATCGTGGAGGCGCCCACGTGCAGCAAAGCCTCAGAGGGACTGTTTAACTGGTTCAGGGCAGCATCTCTTGTTTCAAGGATTCTTTTGACATAATTTAAGAAACAGACACCGTCGTCCGTCAGCTGCAGGCTTTTGGTAGTGCGGCTGATCAGACTTTTCTGCAGTTCCGTTTCCAGATTTTTTATATGGGAGCTGACAGTGGACTGTGTCAGAAAAAGAGCATCAGCCGCTTTGGAAAAGCTTTTGTATTCTGCCACTGCCATAAAAACTTCTAATTGTCTAAATTCCATAACAGATTTCCTCCAGTGCCCGAAGGCAGTATTCTGTTTCTTCAGAGGTATTGTAATATCCAAAGGAAAAGCGCAGCGTTCCCTCGGGAAAGGTTCCCAGAGCCTTGTGAGCATAGGGAGCGCAATGAAGCCCTACGCGTGTCTGTATGTGATATTTCTGGTCTAAGATCCAGGCTGCCCGGGCAATTTCCATGTCTTTGATCTGAACAGATATCACAGGCGCTCTGTTTCCTGTGCTTTTGGGTCCGATTACCTGTATTTTTTTTATTTGAGACAGGCCGTCAAGGAACTGTTGGCACAGTGAAAGCTCATGAGAGCGTATGGTTTCTGTCTTTTTTTTATTTAAAAAATCAAGGGCTGCATGAAGACCGAAAATCCCGGGAAGATTTGGAGTTCCCGGCTCAAAACGGTCCGGCATAAAGACGGGCATTTCCTCCGTGTGAGAAATACTTCCGGTACCCCCGCAAAGCAGAGGCTCTATCTGGGATACCATATGTTCTTTCAGTAAAAAGCCCCCTGTTCCCTGGGGACCCAGCAAACTTTTGTGACCGGTAAAGGCAAGGGCATCAATATGCATTTCCTGCATATCAATGGGAAATATACCTGCGGTCTGTGCACTGTCAACTATAAAAACAAGCCCTTTTTCCCGGCAGAATTCCCCGATTTCTGACAGAGGCTGCAGGGTGCCGAAAACGTTTGAGGCGTGGGTTGAAATGACTGCACGGGTGTTATTTTTGCATAGTCCCCCAAGGCTGTCCAGATCCATCTGCCCCACTGAGTCGCATGGAATGCGGTCGAAATCTACGCCGCTTTTTTTCAGCTGCTGCAGGGGCCTCATAACTGCGTTATGCTCCATGGATGAGACAAGAACATGATCTCCCGGTTTTAGAAGTCCTTTTAATATTACATTCAGACTGGTGGTAACGTTGGCGGTAAAAATCGTATTACGGCAGTCATCTCCATGAAAAAATTCCGACAGCTGTTCTCTTGTATCAAAAAGAATATCTTCTGCATCCAGCGCTGCAGAATAACTGCCGCGGTTTACGTTGCAGCCGATCTGTGTCATATAATGAAGCATAGACTGTGTAACACTTTCCGGTTTTGGAAAAGATGTGGCAGCCTGATCCAGATATACGTTTTTTTCCTGAAGAGATTGCATTTTAGATTCTCCTTATATTATAGAATTTCATTTATATATTTTATCATAAAACAGAGGGAAACTAAATTGAATTCCGGAAAAACCCTTAGAAAATCTCTCATAATCAATGTATATTTATCGATTATAGCGATAAATAAAAGCGATAATACGATTTATAAAATAACTGGATATGGAAGGAGATGGTATAATAATACCAGTGCCTGTATGTGATTTTACATAGCAGGTATGTAAATTATGGGAGAAAGGAAATGAGGAAAATGAAAAATGAAAAAACAGCAATAGGAATTGCCGGTATTCTGATCGGTATTATTGCGGTGGCACTGGTATTTTTCGGTAATCCGGCAAATATGGGCTTTTGTATTGCCTGCTTTATCCGCGATACCGCAGGAGGTCTGGGACTTCACAGAGCAGAGGCGGTTCAGTATATTCGTCCGGAAATCATCGGACTTGTTCTGGGAGCGTTTTTAATGTCACTGGGACGGAAGGAATTTTCCGTAAAGGGCGGTTCTGCCATGATGACCCGGTTTGTTCTTGGATTTTTCGTTATGATCGGCTGCCTGATGTTTCTGGGCTGTCCTTTCCGTATGATTCTTCGTCTGGGCGGAGGAGACTGGAATGCATTGTTCGGTCTGGCAGGATTCGCAGTGGGAATCTGTGTGGGAATCTTTTTCCTGAACAGAGGATATTCTTTAAAAAGAACTTATAAACAGCCTGTGTTTGAGGGCTTTGTTTTTCCGGGAATCCAGGTTGTATTTCTGATTCTTCTGGTTGCGGCACCTGCATTTATTTTCTTTACACCGGCAGAAGGCGGCCCCGGAGCAAAGCATGCGGCAGTGATCATCTCTCTGGCAGCAGGTCTGATCGTTGGTGCGCTTGCGCAGGTGACAAGGCTGTGTATGGTTGGGGGAATACGTGATTTTATCTTATTCCGTGAAACAAAGCTTCTTCTTGGATTTGCAGCAATTTTTGCGGCAGCGCTTGTTGGGAATATTGTAATGGGTAATTTCCATCCGGGCTTTGCCGGTCAGGCAATCGCTCATACAGATGGCCTCTGGAATTTCCTGGGCATGCTCCTGGTTGGATATGCATGTGTACTTCTTGGCGGCTGTCCATTGCGTCAGCTTATTCTGGCAGGAGAAGGAAATACAGATTCAGCGGTAACCTTCCTTGGATTGCTGGTTGGTGCCGCATTTGCGCATAACTTTGGACTGGCTTCTTCCGGAGAAGGTCCGACCGCAAATGGCAAGATTGCTGTTATCATCGGTATTGTGGTTGTGACAGCTATTGCAGCGGCGAATACTTTTTCAAAAAAAGATGCCTGATTTGTAAAGGAGAGAATAACTATGATTGATGCAAGAGGCAGATCCTGTCCGGAACCGGTTATTATGATTAAAAAAGCAATGGCTTCCAAAGAATCCCGTTATGAAATGATGGTGGACAATCGTGTTTCTGTGGAAAATGTTTCCCGATTTGTTCGCCATAACGGATATGATGTTAAGGTAGAGGAGGCCGGAAGTGAATTCAAACTCCAGATCACCAGAAAATAATGTTTACATAGCTACATTTTTTGCTCATTTTGGAGCGGTACGGTTTGAACGAATGCTTCGCAAAAAGGGAATAGCCGGAAGAATCATGCCGGTTCCCAGAAATCTGAGCTCGTCCTGCGGGAGCTGTGTCCGATATGAGGGAGAGGAATGGGTTCCGGAGGATTCCTACGGGGAAATTGAGCAGATTGTAAAAGAAACAGTGCAGGGTTACGAATGTATTTATCGTGCAAAGGACAGCTGAAAAATAAAAGTTAAGCAAAAAAGATATTCGGCCGCATCTGCGGTTGAGTATCTTTTTTTGTTGAAACCGGAGGATTTTCTGTTATAATGGGGATGATTCAGTAATTAACAGGAGAAAAAATAAAATGAGATTATTAATCATCAGACATGGCGATCCGGATTACGAAAAGGATTCTCTTACGGAGAAGGGCTGGAGAGAGGCAAAATTTCTGTCAGAGCGGCTTGTAAAGGAAAACATCACAAAGTTCTACGTTTCTCCCCTGGGAAGGGCAAAGGACACAGCTTCTTTTACTCTGGAGAAATATGGTGCTCAGGCTGAAGAGCTGGAGTGGCTACGTGAATTTAACACAAAACTTATATGGAGACCGGATGTAAAAGACAGCAGGATCATCCCATGGGACTGGCTGCCCCAGGACTGGACTGTACGGGATGAATTTTATGATGCAAAAGGATGGCAGGAGAACGAAATTATGAAAGAAGCCCGGATTGGAGAGGAATATGAGCGGGTGACTGATAATTTTGACAGATTTCTTGCAAAACATGGTTACGAGAGAGACGGAAGGCTGTATCATGTTACCCATTCCAATAATGATACACTGGCGCTTTTCTGTCACTTTGGTCTGGGATGTGTTCTGATCAGCCATCTGTTGGGGGTATCCCCTGTTACATTGTGGCATGGATGCTGTGCAGCACCCAGCTCTGTGACCACGTTTACCACGGAGGAACGCAGGGAAGGAAAGGCACTGTTCAGAATGAGTTCTTTTGGAGACATTTCACATTTATATGTTCATGGAGAGCCGCCGGCTTTTGCTGCCAGATTTTGCGAAACCTTTGATAACGCAGACCAGCGTCATGACTAAAATTTGAGAAAAAATATTTAAATTATTGGAAGATTATAGAAATTTTATAAATTCCATAGAATTATTATAAATTAGACAAACTTATATCACATTTGTCATGTATGATAAAGACATCTTAAGAGAGGAGCAACTCTTAAGATAAACTCTTTCCTTTCCCTAAACAATAGATAAAAACAATGACCACCGTATATCGGCAGGACCGCCGGAAATTACGGTGGTTTTTGTTTTGTAAAAAAAATGGATAGGGTTTGCTGCAGCGGTCGGGTTGGTATTACGGGCGACGATAGCGGTTAAAGCAGGAATAAATTTCCTGAATCCGCGGCATGGCATAGCCGCAGGAAATGCCGGATCCTTCCTCCAGAAATGCGAATCCGTTTTTCTCCAGCTGTGTGTTTAAAAAACAGACGATTTCCGGCAGGGTACGCTTACCGTCGATGAGTTTTTCTGCGGCGTATTTCAAAAGCATGCCTAAAGTGGCTGTCTGCTCGGAATCTACAAGCTGTTCTATATAACGCAGGTCAATTTCCTGTCTGCCAAGAGAAAAGCCGTCTCTTCCATGAGTTTTTACTTTCAGTCTTTCAGGTTGACCGGGCGTTCCTCTGTGAGATGTTTTGGCGGAAGCTTTTGTCATAATACGGACACAATCCGGCATGGTGAAAGCAGGTGCTTCTGTTTCAGAAAGAGGAAATTTCGGGCAGAGTTTTTTGGTACTTTCTGTGATATCCACAGGACGGTAATTATCCATCTGTATAATGGTATCTGCGATGTGGAAAAAGGCACCGGAGCTTCCGGCAACCAAAACAGTGGAAATACCTGCCTTTTTGTACAGGTTTTGCGCCTGCTCAAGAAAAGGTGTGATCGGTTCTTTTTTTCGACAGATCACCTGCTGCATAAAAGCATCCCGAACCATGAAATTGGTAGCAGAGGTGTCTTCATCCAGCAGAAAAACACGGCTGCCTGCCTCAATTCCTTCTACGATTCCCGCCGCCTGAGATGTACTTCCGCTGGCGTCTTCTGTGGAGAAGCAGTGAGTATCTTTTTTGTTAGGAAGATCATTAATAAAAAGAGAAATATCCACATCTTTAATAAAACGGCCGTCTTCTGAACGAAGCTTCAGGGCACTTTCGTCGGTGATCACATATTCTCTTCCGTCACCGCTGATGTGGTTGTAAACTCCCAGTTCCAGTGCACTCAGTAAAGTGGATTTTCCGTGGTATCCTCCGCCTACGATCAGGGTGATTCCACGGGGAACACCCATACCGCTGATTTTGCCTTTATGGGGCAGTGTAAAGGAAACACGCAGACTTTCCGGTGAAGAAAAGGGAACGGAGTCTTTCATTGGACGGGAGGACACACCGCTTTCCCGGGGCAGGATGGAACCGTCAGCCACAAAGGCACACAGGTTTTCTTTTTCCAGACAGGTGCGGATATATGCCTGATCCTCCGCCAGAAAAATAGCCTGCTCCAGCTTTTTTTTGTCCTGATTGCGGAAAAGAAAAGCCTTTCTGGCACAGAGGGGGAGGAAGTCGAACAGAATTTTTTCCAGTTCAGGTGCATTGATGGTACGCCCGTTGGCAGGAAAACCGATGAAAAACCTTGCGATGATTTCACGGTCTGTGATTTCACAGGCAGTTCGGGAGAGAACCTCCTGACCGCAGTGTGTAACGGAAATCAGTCCGCTTTTTCCGGAGCCTTTTGCACGGAAGGTGTAATGGCTGACCTGCTGTTCAAACTGACGTGTCAGATAATCGGCCAATGTGATTCCGGTCAGCTTATCTTTATAGTATGCTTCCGGAAAACCGGCAGTTTTATGTGGAATTCGAATGCTGACATGGGAGGGTGAGGCAAAAGGATCGCCCTGTACATGATCGATGGAGAGCAGATAATCAGAAAACTGATATACCCCTTTCAGAGATTTATAGGCAGGATAGCTTTTTCTGTGGATTGAATGAAGAAGCTCCTGTAATTGCTTAGAAGACTGCATAAAATACCTCCTGTTGAAATTAGATAACATTAAGTATTAATATAAGCAATTTTCTTTTAGTTGTCCAGTTTTTCCGTACTTGACAAAAGGACTGGCGGGCGGTAGGCTTTTTATATGAAAAAAGAGAAAATTATGATAATCGGAGCAGGTCTTTTGGATGTTCTGGTTTGCCCGGTGGACAAAGAGGTATTTGAAAAAACATCCGTTCCTGTGGAGAATATCCGTCTTTCCACAGGAGGAGATGCGCTGAATGAGGCCACAGTTCTTGCGCGTCTCGGGAAAACTCCTATGCTGGTCAGCGTTGTCGGAAAGGACGATGCCGGAAATGCTGTTTTGTCCCACTGCCGGAAGGAGGGAATATCTGCAGAATATGTATGCAGCGTGGAGGACATGGAAACGAGTGTGAATATTGTTATGATACAGCCAGATGGAAGCAGAAGCTTTTTTACAAATCCCTCAAGTTCACTGCGCAGGCTGTCTCTGGAGCATATACCGGAAAGATTTCCTGAAGATGTGGGAATAATGTGTCTGGCAAGTATTTTTGTTTCTCCCTGTCTGGGAGCGGAGCAGCTGGAGATTATTTTTAAGCGGGCAAAAAAGCAGGGGCTGATCGTTTGTGCAGATATGACAAAATGCAAAAACCATGAGACTGTGGAGGATATTGGCGGTGCTCTTTCGTATGTGGATTATCTGTTTGCAAATGAGGAAGAGGCCGCTCTTGTCACCGGAAAAAAAGAGCCTGCTGATATGGCGGAAAGCTTTCTGAAGTGTGGAGTGGGGCATGTGATCATTAAAATGGGTGGAAGAGGCTGTTTTATTTTGAGTGAAGACATCTGTGAGCAGATACCTGCAGTTCCGGAAACAAAATGTGTGGATACCACAGGTGCTGGAGATTCCTTTGCGGGAGGCTTTTTATGCGCATTGTCAGAAGGGAAAAGCTTTCGCGAATGTGCGATTTTTGCAGGAGCCTGCGGATCGGCAGCTGTGGAAGCTGTGGGCGCGACGTCAGGTATTGTAAGCCGTGCACAAATAGAAGAGCGGGTACAATTTTATTGTGGAAATAAGGGCAATTTTGCTCTATAATATGTTACAAAATGGAAATAATGGCAGTATGGAGAGAACCATACAGCCCATAAGAAAGGTGGAAAAAACATGGAACGCAGAAATGCATGGCTTTCTTACACAGAGGCAGAGGAAAAGGAATTGGAAGACGTAATGAAAGCATACCGTAATTTTCTGGATAAAGGAAAAACGGAGCGGGAGTGCGTGAAGGAGATCATAAAAGAGGCAGAGGCAGCAGGTTATACAGAGCTGGGCAGAAAGCTTACGGAAAGCGGAAGCCTGCAAGCCGGGGACAAGGTTTATACAGTGGGTATGAAGAAAATCGTGGCGCTTTTTCATATTGGAAAAAAAGATATCTCTGAAGGAATGAATATTCTTGGCGCGCACATTGATTCCCCGCGTCTTGATGTGAAACAGAATCCTCTCTATGAGGATACTGATCTGGCGTATCTGGATACTCATTATTACGGAGGTGTCAAGAAGTACCAGTGGGTGGCTCTTCCTCTTGCCATGCACGGTGTGGTGGCAAAAAAAGACGGAACGGTGACAGAAATCAATATTGGTGAAGATCCGGAAGACCCGGTAGTTTATATTACAGATCTGTTGATTCATCTTTCCGGAAAACAGCTGGAAAAGAAAGCGGCCAATGTGATTGAAGGAGAGGCACTTGATATTCTTATAGGAAGCCGTCCGCTGAATGATCTGCCGGATGAAAAGAAGAAAGAGGCTGTAAAAGAAAATATTCTGCGGATTCTTCAGGAAAAATATGGAATCGAAGAAGAGGATTTCCTTTCTGCAGAGCTGGAGATCGTTCCTGCGGGACAGGCGAGAGAATGCGGCCTTGACAGAAGTATGATCGTGGCTTATGGACAGGATGACAGAGTATGTGCTTATACCTCTCTTCTGGCAATGCTGGAAATGGAAGAGCCGGAGCGTACAAGCTGCTGTCTTCTGGTAGACAAGGAAGAGATAGGTAGTGTGGGCGCCACCGGAATGCAGTCCAGATTTTTTGAAAACAGTGTGGCAGAGCTTTTGGAGGGAATGGGATGCTATTCTGAGCTGACTCTCAGAAGAGCACTGCGTAATTCCAGAATGCTTTCTTCTGATGTAAGTGCAGGATATGATCCCGCTTACGGAGAGGCTTTTGAGAAAAAGAATGCGGCATATCTGGGAAGAGGCATTGTTCTGAATAAATTTACCGGATCCAGAGGAAAATCCGGTTCTAATGATGCAAATGCAGAATATGTTGCAAAGGTCCGCAGAATTTTTGACGATCATGGTGTTGCATTCCAGACGGCAGAGCTTGGTAAGGTGGATTTCGGCGGAGGCGGAACAATCGCTTACATTGCTGCATTATACGGAATGGAAGTGATCGACAGCGGTGTAGCTGTGCTGAGCATGCATGCGCCCTGGGAAGTTACCAGTAAGGCGGATGTCTACGAGGCTAAAAAGGCTTATAAGGCATTTCTTCTGGATGCATAAACGGTATAATCTTTTTGAGGAATCTTTGAGGAAATTTAAAAAGTTTTAAAATAACCCTTGACAAAAATGGTCTGTGCGAGTATACTACTCATTGTTGCGAAGGAAATTCAAGGTTCGCAGGGATGTGCGTTTAGCTCAGCTGGATAGAGCGTTTGGCTACGGACCAAAAGGTCGGGGGTTCGAATCCTCTAACGCACG
>JAXFBD010000078.1:0-23395 GCA_034118545.1 Blautia sp. | reverse complement strand
ACCCAGGCATATTCCGGTGATAATGATCATTGCTGCCATAGGCTTCATCTGGGGAAGCATAAAAAAAATAATTCTTCCTCCCACAATCAAAGCAGACATAACCGCAATTAAAACCACTTCCCGTACACGGGGTTTTCGCTTTTCAAAATGATGTAAAAACAGTACAAGAGCCACCGCCACCAGCAGCAGCGCTCCGAAATAATAGCTCCTGCTCATACCTTATCCATACCTTCCATGCTGGAGATCACATCTTCTGCCGTAAGCGCATGAGGGAAAACGTTTCTGACCATACGATTGGCAGATGTGGTATAAAAATGATTTCCTGCAAAAAACGCAGAAGCATTTTCCTCAGATACAACACCGCCGTCAAAAAACATTCCGCACCTGTCACCGATGCCGGCACAAAATTCAATATCATGTGATACAATAAAAATTGTAATTCCCTGTCTCTTCAATTCTCTCAAAATCCCGGAAAATTCACGTTTTAAAAGGCTGTCTAGTCCCTTCGTAGGTTCATCCAGAAGCAATATCTTCGGCTGCAGCAAAAGAATTTTAGCTATAGCCAGACGCTGCTGCTCTCCGCCGCTGAGATCATAGGGATGCTGCTCCATAAGACCATTCAGATGGAGAAGCGAAGCCATTATTTCCGCCTGTTTTTTATCTTTTCCGGGAATCATTTCAACCAGTTCTTCCTCCACTGTATCTCTGAGAAATAAAGTCTGCGGATCCTGCGGCACCATTCCCAGAATCCCATTGTACAGTTCCCCTTTTGCATATCTGGAAATGTCTTTTTTTTTCACAATGATCTTTCCTCTTATGGGCTTATGGATACCTGCAAGGAGAGATAAAAGCGTACTTTTTCCGGCACCGTTTCCTCCCAGAAGGCAGTATATCTCACCTTTATAAACCGAAAGATCTGCTCCCTTTACAATATCCGGACCATCCTTTTCGTAACGAAACCAGACCTCTTTACAGGAAAGGATCATTTCATTCTTTCCCTTCTTTTCTGCTTTCAGCGGAAACTTCTCCTTCCGTGAAACATTTTTATTTTTCACATAATTTCCCATCCATTTTCTTCCTTCACAAACGGTCAGCGGTTCTTCTCCACCACTGCAGAAATGACTGTAAATACGCAGTGGTGCCGGCAAAGCTTCTGCCATTTCATGACCATTCTCAATCAGAAACCTTCCTGTTTTTGCCGGAGTATCCACATGCAGAATTCTTCCCCCTTCCATTACTGCCGCCCGGTCTGCCATAGGAAATACTTCCTGCAGACGATGCTCCGTCATGATCACAGTAATTCCAAGATCCTGATTGATTTTGTGTACGGTTCCCAGAAAATCCGATGCGGTAATGGGATCAAGCTGTGATGTAGGTTCATCCAGAAGTAAAATCCTGGGATTCATAACCATTACCGAAGCCAGATTCAGCAGCTGCTTCTGACCTCCTGACAAAACATTTACCTTTTCATGAAACAGGGACTCCATCCCAAAATAAGATGCCATTTCTGCCACTCTCCGCCGGATCACCCCTTTTTCATATCCCAGGTTTTCCAGTCCAAAGGCAAGCTCCTGCCATACCTTTTCCGAAACGATCTGCTGATTGACATTTTGCATCACAAAACCAATTTCAGAAGCCAGCCTCCGGGCTCCTGTATCAGAAAGGTTCTCTCCGTCATAGAGTATTTCTCCCTTTCTCTTTCCATATGGCGTAAGTGTGGGCTTTAACTGCCGCAAAAAGGTACTTTTTCCACAGCCGCTCACACCACAAAGCACCAGAAATTCCCCTTCTTCCACTTCCAGGTCAATTCCCTTCAGCACCTCTTCTTTTTGTCTGGCGTAGGAAAAATGCAGATTATTGATTTTCAGGATTCCCATAAACGTACTCCTTCTTGTGTGGATACATCCATATTTTCTTTTATTTTTTTCCATTTATACCGTTCGCTCAGTTCCAGAAAAACCGGTATCAGGCAAAAGACTCCATACAAAACATACAAAATACATGCTGTCGGGGAAGCTCCTCCCTCCAATACAATTTCCGGATTATAGGAAGCATAACTATACCCCTTCAGAATTCCTGCAAAAAGCATAAGGGACATAATACCCATACAGGCAGCCAGTGTTTTATCCCTGGTCTCAAACCGAAAAAGAGAAAAAGAAGTTCTGCCGATAAAGCCGTATCCTCTGGCTCCCATGCTGTCTGCCGTATCCACACCGTTTTCCATGCCCCAGGTTATTAAAATCGAAAAAATTTCTATAGTTCTTTTACATCGTACAAAGAAACCCTCTCCCTGCGTGCCTTTTCCTATGCCTGTCCTGGCCGCTGTGATTTTTTTTGCCTGTTGGGAAAACTCCGGCACAAATCTAAGACACATGGACAGGATCATGGAAATGGCAGGAAATACCTTTCCGAAAAGATAAAGAAATTTATCTGTGGTCATCACGCAGGTGCAGCAGGAGAACCACATCAGCATGGAAGCCATCATGATCGCCATCACAAGACCGAAGGTTAATGCCTCCAGTGTTACTGCATTTGTCCCCTTAACATAAAAAAGCGTTGTCACTCCATAATGGTTAAATAACCCGTTGATTGCCGTAACCAGCAGCATCAAAGGCAGCAAAAGCCGCAGCCTTTCCATCACACCTTTTTGAAATCCCAGAAGCATGGCATTATAGCAGCAGGCACATACAAAAGAAATGGCCACATAAACCGGGTGTACCAGAAACATTCCCAAACCGATCACCACAGCAAAATAAAACAGATTCAGAAAAGGATGATAAGCTGAAAAAGAATCTTTCATTTTTCCATTTTTCCTTTCACATCTTCCCCAAGGTCACAAGTATAAACAAATTCAACCTCATCTCCCGGCTGCAGTTCATATTTACTGCAGCCATAATTGGGAAAATCTCCGTTGACACTGTACATCCAGCCAGACAATGAACCGCAGTCCAGCTCATATAACTGTCCGATACCTTCTATATAGCTGGCGTGATAAATGGGAGAATCACTGTATTCCATATGAATATTTTCTTCCCGGCAGGCTTTTTGTAACAAATCAAAAACGCTGCTGCCCTCTTCTGTTTCCATAAGCTTTTTCTCCAGCAGGATTCCATCTTCCGGAACATACTTATGTTTTTCCTCCTTCAGGGAATCCATATTATCAAGCAGCGTTTCACAGCTTATGGAAATACTGCATTCCATGGTTTTCTTTTCTCCGGTGCCGGAGCAGCCTGCCATAAGACATATCACCAACACCAGAATAACCACTCTGTTTTTCTCTCTTATTCTCATAAACATTCTGCTTCCCTGTTCGCTTCAGGGTCATCCCTTTGCTTTCACCACTTTCGACCAGGAACTGTAATATTTCACTCCATTTGCCACACGATAGGTACGTATTCTGAAATACATGGTTTTTCCTTTTTTCAGTCCGGTTTTTGTATAGGAAACAGTGCTGCTTCCTGCATTTTTTATGGTCTTGAAGCCAGATCCCGATTTTGTGCTCATCTGTATCTGATAACCCTGTATGCCGCTGATTTTTTTCCATGTCAGTTTTACGCTTCCTGTCTTCACCTTTTTTGCAGTCATAACCGGTGCTTTGCTTACTGTAACAGCCTTTGATAAAATCTGCTGCTTTCCATTAACGATGGTTCCTCCTGATTTTTTCTGAGAAATCACCTTCACGTAATAATTTTTACATGGTCTCAGGGTCTTATTTTTAATCTTCGATATGGTATAACTTTTTTTCGATGCACTGACCGTCGTTACTTTTGTATAACTTTTCCACACATCCCCCTTCACATATATAGCGTATCCCGCAGTTGCTGCACTGTCCTTATTCCACTGAATGGTAAAAGAAGAGGACGTTGCTTTCGTCTGCTTTACAGTACGGGTAGTCACAGACGCAGGTGTTGGTGTTGGTGTTGCTGTAGGCCGTGGCGTGGGCGTTGCTGTGGGCCGTGGTGTGGGCGTTACTGTGGGCCGTGGTGTGGGCGTTGGTGCAGTCGTAGGTGTTGGTGTTGGTGCAGCCGTAGGTGTGGGTGTTTCCGTAGGTTTTACTTCTTCTCCTGTTACAACAACCTTTGCCACCGCAGGTCCTGTACAGGCGCCGGAAACTCCTGCTGTTTTTTCCATTCCAAGCAAATAATAGGTTCCTGCTTTAAGGAAGGTATAGGAATACCAGCTTTCATCATCCGGCGCAATGGGAGATGCCTCTGCTTTTCTCCAGGATTCATCATAAACATACACATTCAGATCCGTTCGTATCACCGGATCCGGTGTCTCAAAAACCCCATCATTGTCTTCATCGGTGCTTCCTCCCTGAAAATAAGTCTTCACCTTTAATGCTTCTCCTGTTTTTGCACTATACTCACTTTGATTAAAGAATGCAAATCCCCCTTTTGTATACCAGCCCCAGTCCGTAAACATGGCAATATCCACCAGGTCTCCGTCTTCCAGAGTAATATAATCACAGGTTGCTCCCCAGTCCGTCCACATTACAGGGTATTTATGATTCACATAATAATTTAAATTTTCATCATGTCCCCAGAAATTCACCATATAAAGAGATTTTGCCGAACCGGAATATTTCAGGATCTGTCTTCCTTCCCCTGTACTTTCATTAAATGTACTGTAAGCCTGTTCTCCCAGAAGATTCTGAATATTATCAAATCTCTGTTCAAAAAGCGCATTTTTACCCAGACCCTTTCCACACTGCTCCGGTGCATATCCAAGATAATATCTTTCCTGAAGATAAATAATCAGATGAAGAAGTGTGGGACGTTTTACCAGCGTCTCTGAAATATAATTGCATTTTCCATCGGTCTTACAGCGGTTAAATTGTTCCATGCCGTAGTTTTCCAACTCAAAATAAGGAACCTGAACTGTAATCTGTGATAAAGCCGTATCCTGCCTGCCAATGATCGGTACACCGTCACTGGAGATTGTCACATTAACCGTTACATACGCCTGATCCGTTTCATTATACGGATATTTTACTCCGTGAAAACTTCCTGCCGTTTCCTCATCTGCTGCCCATACACTGCCGGAACCCATAATCCCCAGCAAAAGCACGGCAAGAAAAATCCAGAGCCATTTTTTTATTCTTTTCATGTTTATTCTCCTTTTTCCTCTCTGTTTCATTTATGCAAACCGTTTTGCACTGTATCGTTTTCCATGCCGCCAGAACAGTAAAAATAATATCCCCAGACCCGCAAAGAAAAACATTCCCTTCTGTGCCATATTCAGTTTCTTCCAGAAAGAAACTGCCCGGGAAAGGGCCTGTGATCCGTTTCCCGCATTTTGCAGAATATCTGAAAGATTATTTTCTTCATTTTCGTCCTGTTCATTTTCAGACGTACTCCCCATATTATCTTCCTGGAGGGAACCGGATTTCTCTTTTTCCTTTTTTAACTTATCTTTTTCATCCTCCTTTTGCTGTCCTGACTCATTACGGCTCAACTGCTCTGATTCTCTGTTCACCCTGCGGAGATTGTCAGCAGAACCTTCCACCCCTCCTGTTGTACCGGTTCTTCTGTTAAGCGCCGGTGCCAGACTGCCGCCAAGTCCCTGAGATGACTGACCTCCCAGACCGGTTCCTGACTGCCCCTGGCCGCTGTATCCCCTTTGTGTATCAGGAATCCTGATAACAAGGACATCACTTACATTGCCGGAGCTGTCTTTGGCCACAAGATAAACATCCTTTTCTCCTCTGGTCAGACCATCTACAGTCAGAGTATTGGTTCCTTCCTGTACCTTGATTCCATCCTTGCCGGTATCTATCACAGGCTCAATGGAATCCGCCTCGGTTACAGAATAAAAACACTCTGCCTTTTCACTGATTTTATAAACTACAGAAGCCCGGCTTTCAGAAATTCTGCTGGCACTGACTTTTTTTAGCACCGGTGCTGTGATGTCCTGCATTTTCAATGTTACCAGTGTATTTTTTTCCGTTCCGTCCTCTGCAGTAACATGAACTCTAACTGTTGCCTCATACTGATTATTGGCAAAGCAGATATTCCAGTAGCTTCTTCCGCTTTCATCGCAGCTTTCCCGAAGACTTTCATCCTCCAGAACAGTAGATGCCATTACACCTCCCACAGCATAAACCTTTATTGCAGATTTATCGTCTTCCGCTTTCAGCCAGAGATTCAGACTCTTTCTTTCTCCCTCGTAAACAGAAGAATAAGATGTGACATTCCTGTCAAAAGCAGGCTCCAGAAGCTGAATTCCCTGACCGTATTTTCCGGAACTGCTTACATACAGATATTTCAGATTGGCATTGCTGCTTTTTGTGCTTTCTAACGTAAAAATATAAGATGTTTCTGACGCATTTGCCACGATAGTCTCTCTGCGGGTCACATACCCTGAACAGGAAATGATAATGGTATACGTATTTCCTTCCAGAAAAGTATACAGTCCATTCCGGGGAAGGATTTCTGCTCCGGAAGAATTTTTAATAACAATTTTTGCATGATCCGGTTTTGCTTTTATGGAAACCTGAAAAGAACGGTAGGGTGCCAATTCTGCCTTCACCGGACTCTCCATCACATTTTGCTTCTGGTCAGCGGCCAGAATATAGATATTCTGTGCTTCTTCAGAAAGTCCTTTAAGATACAGACGGTTTTCCCCCTGAACCATGGACACTCCTTTTCCTTCTGCTGCAAGCTCCGGCCGGCTCTCATCCTTTCCGGTTATGGCATAATAGAAAGTTCCCGGTTCGTTTGCTGTAAAAACCAGTTCTGCCTCTGATGCACTTTTCCGGTTAACAGATATATCTGTGAGAATCGGGGGATATATATCCATTCTCCTCAGCGTGATCCGGTATGTTTTTTTGTGGAGGCCATCTCCGGAAGTAACCTGAATATCTGCCACTGCCTCAGCTTCCTTTTCTTCAAAATATACTGCAAACCGAAGCACATCCTGATCACTGGAGGATCCATTTTCAAACCGGTCTGTTTTATCGATCCCACTGACAGGCAAAAGCTCCACCGATGCGTTTTTCCCCGGTTTCTTCACAAAAATATTAAGAAAACTGTGCGTTCCTTCATAAATCTCTGTATAATAGGAAGTCTTATCCGGGTCAAAGTCCGGTATGATTCCCAGATAATCTGCATCTACAGAATAAGAATTACTGGAACTGACAATCAGATTTTTCAGTGAAGCATCATTTCCCGCCCCGGAAATCTCCAGTTTGTAAGTTCTCGTTTTTCCCCCGTTTTCCACTGCAATGGAAACCTGCGCATACTGGTTTTCATCCAGGAGTACAGTATACGTATCTGTACATGTTTCTCCATTCACAAGGATCGTACAGTTATCCGCAGCTTTCATGGTCAGTGTAACCTTCTCTGCCTGCCCTTCTGTTGTTAACTGGTAATTCAGTCGGCTGGTATGAAAAGCCTTGTCCCATGTGATCTTTCCCTTGTCTGCAGAAGCCGTCAGAATCTCCAGCTTCGCCTTATTCTGTGTTACAGCCATCAGATAGCAGGAATCATTTTTAAAATAAACCGTTCCATCCCGATCCACGCAAAGGGGACTGATACCATACTGCTGCTGAGCCGTATCCGGCTCAAATAAAAGTTCTGCTTTTCCTGATATTCTTCCCGGTGCATCCTCCAGCACGTATATGCCTCCAGGATAGGCGTTGATGCTAAAATAAACAGTAACAATTCCATCCGGCTGCCCGTCACCGTTTCTGTCCTCCTGCTCTCCTGCAGTGGAAAGTAATGCGGCAGCCTGGGGATAGCCTGGAACAGAGACAGAGTAGGCACAGGTAATTCCACTGTCTGTTTCCTGCAAAACATCAAAATGATGACCGCTGTCCGGATTAAACTGACCGCCCACTCCGCAGACTCCTATGTAAATCCTCCCCCTGTAGACCACCGGAGAAGCCGTTGCCATTCCTCCCAGATTAAAAGAAGCCATTTCTCCAAAGCTTCCATCTGCATTCATCCGGATCCTATACAGATACCCGCCTTTGGTAGCAAAATAAATGTAGCCGTTTTCATAAACCACCGATGTACGGATATCTCCTTTCAACTGGGTGATCATGTCAATGGGAAGTCCTGTTTTTGATGACACGGAATATAAAATAGAAGTATCTGAGTAATCTCCTTCCTGGGAACCATCATCGGAACCAAATACGATATAATTGTCAGAGGCATATGCTCCTGCCCAGTAAAATCCACCTTTATGCTCATATTTCCAGGTACAGTATTTCGTTTCCCGTTCATTCCCGGGATCCTCATCTGTCACCGACAGACAAAAATAACACCCTGCTGTGGTTTCTGAATTCCATGTTCCCGTATAAATATATCCATTCTTATAAGTAATAGGTGAAACGGTCTGCCCTCCCAGCGGCTCACTGATCCAGACAGACTTCAGAGTTCTGGCATTATATGCCTGAATCTGTCCGTTTCCTATCTGGGCAAATACCATTCCTTCTGCATATGCCAGCGGATTCATGGCATAAACCATACTGCCCATAAGCGCATCACTGACTGCCAATACCTCTCCTGTTGCCTTATCCAGCTTATATATGTATTTTCCTGCAGCTGTATACAGACATCCATCCAGGATCAAGGGCGGTGTGGAAGAGGAACTCCATTCCCCTCCAAGCTGAACGGCCCACTGCAAAACGGCATCTTCCCGGCTCCCTGCAATGGAAACATCCGTTACTCCGTTATTTTCCTCATTGTTCCGGAAACTCTGCCATTCATTATCTGTCAGTTCTTCCAGGTGTGTATCACATTTTACAAGCTCCGCCCGGATTTCTCCTGTCTCACCTGCAACCAGTGTTCCCCTCAAAGTCTGATATCCATAACAGGAAATACTGTATGTATATTCCACGCCATCCATTAAATCCGAAAAAATTCTTCCCTGGATATCTTCTGGCAGTATCCTGTCCCCCTGAGGATTATAAAGGCTTACCACTGCATCCTCCGGTGTCACATAAAAAACCGCTTCCCTGCTCTGATTTTTTGTTATATGGATCACATACGAGTTTTCTGTAGTGTAAGTTTTTCCGGCATATTCCGGATCATTATATTCTTCCTCCTGACTCATGGAAAAAATGATTTCCATGGATTCCTCAGTCACAGGAAATACCAGAGGCTCTGTGGATTCCCATGATTCTCCGTTTACCTTAAGCCGATACCAGCAGTTAGAATAGGGACGGATCACAAACTTTACCGCTTCCTGCTGCTGATTGAGCATAACAGAATACTCCCGTTCTGCCCGGTTAAATTTCCGATCCAGAAGAGAAGCTGCATTATCTGCATCTTCTGCATCATAGCATCCCAGAAGAGCCAGCTCTAAAGAACGGTAAACCAGTATTTTATAAATCTGGTTATTTTCCTCTGTTCCTGCCTTTATTGTATAGACTGCCCTGCGGCCTCCCTTTTCACCGCCCTGAAAAACAGAGCCGGTAAGACGGTAACACATTCCTTTATCATAGCTGTCCGGAGGAATATCCACCGTAGAAAGTGTCTGTTCTGCCGTATATCCGCTCATGGTAATCTCCGACCCCTCCGGTGCACTCTCTGACAGCTTTGCAGCCACATAGAAATTTGTGGAGGATGAAATGGAGCTGTATTCCACCGTATAAACTCTGCCTCCAAATTCCTCATCCAGCTCCGCCTGCCTTGTCAGAGTCTGCCGGGAGCTTTCTGAACCACTGCTGTTGGAATAAACTTCCAGATCAGATAAAAAGGCATCTGACAGGTTTTCCTCTTCTTCCTCCGGATATTCCCCCTCATCCCCGGATTCCAGCACTTCCGCCTCCAGAATCACGTTTTCCTGAGGGCCCTCCTGATATATATCTTCTGCAATGTCCTCTTCTTCAGGAGTATCTTCTTCCTGTGGCTGTTCTACTTCCGGAACGCCTACTTCCTGCATTTGCTCTTCTTCCACAGCAGGCTCTTCTTCCTGTGACTGTTCTTCTTCAGGAACGCCTACTTCCTGCATTTGCTCTTCTTCCACAGCAGGCTCTTCTTCCTGTGGCTGCTCTTCTTCAAGAACGCTTACTTCCTGCATTTGCTCTTCTTCCACAGCAGGTTCTTCTACCTGTGGCTGCTCTTCTTCAGGAACGCCTTCCTCCTGAGATGACTCTTCCTTCCTGATGTGAAATACATAATTCCCGGATAAAGTATCCCCTGTGAGCACTGCCTGATTTTCACAGACATGTTCACTTAAAACAGCTTCCGCCAGAACAGTCTGCCCTTTTAAAACCTCCAGACTGTTTTCATTTGTATGCGATACTCCCTCCGCAGATATGTAATGAAGTTTTACATCCGGACTCTCTCCGGTAAATAAATATAATTCAGTGGTTTCAGCCGGAACAGTCACCGTATATTCATATACTTCAGGAGAAAAAGAAGGAGTCATTATCAGAACATTCTGTCTTTCCCGATCCAGCGACCAGACAGCTTCTTTAAGATTTTCCGGCAGGGCTTCTTCCTCTGAATCCCGCTCTGCCGATTCGCTTACATTTTCCGGCGGCTGCTCTTCCCCGGTGTCCTCCGGCTCTCCGTCGGAAAAAATATCCCCTGCGGTATTTTCCTGTTCTGCGAATACATAAGGATTCTCAGATATGCCGCCCAATATCATCACGACAGCCAGAAAAAATGCTGTAAGCCTTTTTTTCATTACCAATCCCCCCATGCTTCTCCATTCACGCTGCATCCCACATCCGCACCTCCGTACAGACTGAAGCGCACCCGTACCACATCACCGTCAGCGGGATAATATGTGGAAATACCACTGTTCATATACTCTCCGTTTACGAAATACAGCCATCCCGAATTACGTGTAAAATCAAATTCCCCAAGGGAATCCAGATGATAGTCTGTCATGGGGCAGTTCTCTGCCTCCAGACGGGCATACAGATCATCCGGTATATGAAATCCCTGTGTCAGATTCCCCCTGATAATATGCTTCAGATAAAATCCTCCGCTTAAACTGCCGTCATACCGATAAGTAAATCCGTTTTCCTGAATGGCTCTGTCCATCACATAGGAAAGCTGTTCTCCCTCATAATAGGGAACAGTCACCGGACCGATCAGATATCCAAGTCCCACAGTGGTCGCCTCCAGACTGAACGTAATTGCCCCCGCCGGCTCTGTCTGATCTTCTCCTTTCAGTATCTGATAGGTTACAGTCACTGTCCTGCCCTCATAATCTGCCGCCTGGATCAAAATCTGGTTTTCTCCGTCTTTCAGATCCAACCGGTAACTGGACATTTCACCTGTATCACTGGCTGCATACAGCCGTTCTCCGTTTCCTGTCACTGTCAGCATGGAAGAAGAGAGATACTGCCCGTTGTGGTCAATAGCCTGTACATAAAAGGTACGATATGAACCGTCCACCACTTCACCGTCTGTGAGATCTGAATATATTTCCGGATAAAGATTCTCCTCCGGCACTTCCGGCTCCGGATCAGTAAAATCATCGGGAACCTCTGCTCCCGGATTACTATTATCATCCGCCTCATCTGTCCTCTCCGGCACTTCCGGTTCCCAGTCTTCGCCTTCCTCATATTGAATCGTTTCCGGATCCTCCCCGCCGTCAAACTCTGGTTCCCGGGTCTCCTGCCCTTCTTCTCCCTCTCCCGGCACAGAATCCCCCGAAAATAAATCCGGCTCTGCTGCGTCATCCGGCTCTGCCTCTTCAATTTCCGAAGGCTGTTCACTTTGTTCTTCCTGGGGTTCCTCTTCAGAATCTTCCTCCTCCGGCAGCTCTGTCAATGACAGCGGAGCCTCTTCTTCTGCTCCTTCTTCTCCCCCAAAAGCCCGTTCCATCTCATATCCTTTGCCCAGATATGCCACCAGAGAGCTGTGTGCACTGATTTCCCCCATGGGATTGTCCGGAACTGCCCTTTGCTGTCTTCTGATTCCGGAGATTATCCCTCCTGCAAACAGGCAGGTACAGATGATACAAATAAGAAATTCAATTCCTCTTTTTTTCATTTCACATCACTCATATCATATAAAGCAGTTTTTTTATCCTGCCATCTCTCATATGCTGCCAGCGCACAAAGCGCCTGATCTGTTGCCATCAGGTCTCCTTCCCCATTTCCTGTATGAGAAAAGCTGCCATCCTTTTGTTCATATTCCAGAAGTCTGTCCAGAAGTCCTTTTCCTTCTTTCTGAAAATCCTCTCCGTTACAGTCAATACCCAGTGTACAAAGAGCAATAACAGCCTGGGAAATGCTTTCGGAGCTGTCTTCTCCTCCACTTTCGTACCCTCCCTGTTCAGACTGCAGCAAAGAAAGAAGCTCCACTCCTTTTTCCAGAACATTCTGTACTTTTTCCTGATCCTTATAAGGTGCCAGGCACTGCAGTACCATAGCTGTCATATCCGCCTCCGAGGAACTCTCTTTCCCCTGAAAGGAAAAGCCTCCCTGGGAATTTTGCTGCTCCACAATATAATCTACATACGCCTGTTTCACCGAAGACTGGTTTTTGTGTGCATCCAGAGCCAGCAGCGCATATACTGCTCCATTTAAGCCCTGTGATACCACCCGGTCAAAATCCTCCAGATTTTCCAGCAGATCAAATCCTTCCACCGTGGAAGCTTCTCCCAATGCGGCCAGTGCAAGACACACTCTGGAATACTCTGTGTATTTATCCTCACTGAGTTTTCCCCGGGTTTCTTTCACCGTCTGTTTCAGACTTGTCATATATATTTCTTCATAACCTTCAGGAAGCTGTACGCCCAGACGGCTCAGTGCAAAAACGGTCCACTCTCCACCCAGAACACCATAAGCCGGACGGGGCACTGTCTTAAATTCATACTCCACAGCTTTTTGGGCTGCTGCAGTACTTGTCACTGTACTGCCCTGACACCCGGAAGACAGCAGTATCACCACAGACAGAAAACAGATAAACTTTAATACGCTTCTTCTATATACTTCATTACCCATTTGTCGAAAAACCCTTTCTTCTTTTTTATCTCCTTTATGAGATTCCTCCTGCATAGAAGAACCTGTGAACGTTCCCTTTCCTCAATGTTATGCTGGCTGAAAGCAGCCTTTTCTCCCAGACGGTATGCCCTTTTATATTCATCTTTCGAAGCATCAGACAAAACACTGCTGTTCAGGCGATAAAGCCGACTCAGATCCTGTACTGCAAAAGTCACAGCTTTTCGGCAATCTCTGTCTGAAAATCGCTTTCTTCGGATGAAATTTCTGATAATTCTCTTTCCAAAGACCCACACCATAAAGAAAAGAATTAAAATATCAAAAACCTGCACCAGCAATAAAACTGCAGCACCGATTCCAGCCAGCACCACACTGAGCACATTGCGAAGTGATATTTCCTGCTCTTCCTGCTGAGGGGCTTGTGGCTCTTCTGGCCTTGCCGCTTTTTTACCGGATGCCTCAAGTCCGATTCCCAGATCCGGTTCCTCCATAACGCCATAATATTCCGGTGTCATCTCAATGGGGACCCATCCCATTCCATCTATATAGATTTCCGTCCAGGCGTGTCCTCTTTCTCCGCTGATATTCATGGTTTGTCCGTTTTCAACATCTTTTACATCTTCCTCTGTGATCAGATAACCCTCCGCATATCTGGAAGGAATACCATAATAACGGAACATCAGCGCAGCCGCAGAAGCATAATGAATGCTGTAACCTGCTTTTCTATCAAGAAAATTTCTGACCCCATCCTCACCTCTCGCATCCGCTTCCGGATAGTTCGTATAGGTCATGGTATCTTCCAGATAACCACGGATTTTTTTGATAACAGAAGCATAATCGGGATGACTCTCTTCCTGATTCCCGGCAGAACCCAGAATCTGCCGAAACAAATTTTTGTAAGAATCTGAAAGCTTTGTACAGTTGTCATATACAAACTGATTATAATAACTCTCATTCAGGCGATAGTCTGACTGAGGATGCTTTTCCAGCCAGAGATAAGCCTGCGCCGCCAGATCTGTAAATTGCGAAGTCATATTTTCCGCTGTTTCAAAGGAATAGGAACGCTGCCCCAGCAATCCCTTTGCCATCAAAACATCATCTGTTCCTCCCTGCCGTGTTTTCTCCGGTAAAGAACTCATTTCGTAGGGAACATAAAGATACCTGCTGTCAGCTCCTTCGTTTTCCACCTGAACCTGCAGGGAAGCTTTCCTGTTATCCCCCTTCAGCAGTTCATTAATTCCAAATAGCTGCATGTTTCCATAAAATCCGCTCTGGTGAAGCCAGTAAAACAATCCTCTGTTCTCATAGCTGACCGAATTCTCTGTGGGATACCAGCAGCCATCTTTAAAAGTACTCCCCACAAATCCACGAAGATACATGGACCGGGGCTCCTCCATGGTCACCTTAAGAGCAGTATCCTCACTATAATTCCAGTTTCCGGCTCCGGAGATCTTTCCCTCCGGAAGAGAATTTACCGCATTCTTTTTATAACAATATTGATTAATTTTATCCTTTATTATTAGTTTCCACTCTTCTGTCACAACAGGAGAAACATATTTCTGTTCCCATCCGGATTCCTTCCACACCAGGCACATGCAAAGCAAAAAGGCCGCAAAAAGAACCCCTCCCTTTACGGCTGCTGAAAAACTGTTTCCTGTGTGAACCTGCATTTTTTCATCGGCCCCTCTGTACAGCAGCTCCAGAAGCATACCCAGACAATACAGCCCGGCCATTCCCCCTGAAACAGGTTTTCCCATCCACAGCCAAAGAAAAGGCATCAGTGCAAAGCCCATTATCATTACAGGGCCGCCCACCTGCAGCATCCCGTATAAAAAAATGCAAAAAACAAACAAAAAAATAACAAGAAAATACTGCATGGAAAGCTGTGCTTCCTCTGGCGCTGCTGTCTGAAAAAACGGAAGAACCATTCCCTTCTGCAGCCATATTTCCTCTGCTGTCATATTCCACAAGGATATCATTCCTTTAATAAGAGCATTATGAAAAACAGCTCCCATTACCAGGATTCCTCCTGCATAAAGAAAGAGCAGCCAGTGCCTGCGGCCGGTATCCACCGAAAACAAAGCACATACAAAAGCCGCAGCAAAGGAAACGCCCAGCAAAAACGTCACGCTGACTTCAGTCCAGAACAGCCTTACTGTACAGGCAGTTCCACAACCTGTCAGTAAGAACAGAATAATCTGCAGCAGAAAAAAACGGTACCATTTTTCCCGTCTGCTTTTTTCTTCCAACTGCATTGCAAACTCCATGACTGTCCCTCCCTTCCTGCCATATCAATAACCCGCCAGTTCTTCTTTCCAGCGCTCTGCTGTAAAAACGATTTCATTATCCGTAACCTTAAAGGTCTTCCCGCAGCAAAGCTGTGTCACTTTACCCAGTTCCCGCAGCCTATCTGCTTCTTGCCGGAATTCTTCCCCTGCTATATACAGATAATGGGCAAAACTTCGGTCTGCAGCTTCTTCAAGATAATAAAGCGCTGTCGCTTTTTCTGTTTTTTCTCCCTGAGAACGCATCATGGCTTCCAGTACATTCCAGCACATTTCAAGGGATTCTATTCGCTCAAGATACAGGTGCTGCTGGATTTTATCATAAAAACAGATTTCAAAGGGAATCCCCTCGTCCACCAGTGCCATCGCCACAGAAGCAAATACCTCCGCCATGGCATTCTGCTCTGCGGCATCCTTTACCTGCCCGGAAACATTTTCCATATCCGCCAGCAGCAGAACAGAATCATACACAGGGTAACCGGATTCTTTTACTGCTGGACTTCCCAGCTTCTGAGTCAGCTTCCAGTGGATTTGCTTTATGTTATCTCCCGGCCTGTATTCCCGGATCTCAAAAACCTCTCCGGGATCATCCCCGCTGCTGTTCTGGGAGTAACGGAAGCTTTCCATGTCGTATGCTTCTTTTCCCATTAAATCCATGGAAACGGGAGAAACCTCCGGCATCACTGCCAGAATACCTGCCGTTTTTTCTGTTATCTTTCTTTTTTTGTAAAAAATCCGAAAAAGATCATAAATGCGATAATCCTTTACTGCAATCACACAGCAGCCGCAAAACCGGCTCTTTCCCTGAAAGCTTACCTCTGCATGCTTTCGCCCTGAAACGGCAAAGGGAACTTTTAATTTCCCCGATTCTCCTGTCAGGCAGTTTTTCCATTCCAGAAACAAAACGCCATAAAATACAGGCAGCAGAGAAGAATTATGAATCTGCAGAATTACCGGAAATTCCTTTGCCTTCTGTCCGGCCCGGGGAAGCTTTATCTGAACCGAAAGCCCTTTCCCTGCCAGCAGACTAAACACCTTTGCCCCGAGAACAGCAGCTGCAGAAAATACAAAAATGCCAGCCTTCCAATAAGAGCTGTCTGCCACATACACTGCCATGGCCAGCAGCAGCCACAGCAGACAGCCGATTTTATTTTTAATCACGTTATCCCACCTTTGGTTGTGGAGTCTCTTTCAGTATCTCCCGCAGAATGTCTGATGGTGTGGTCTCCTGAAATCTTGCTCTGGTACACAGCACCAGACGATGTGCGCACACATCGCAGAATACCAGCTGCACATCTTCCGGGGTCACATAATCCCGGTTATCAAGATATGCTGCTGCCTTTGCCATACGGCAGAGAGCCAGAGCTCCCCTGGGACTGATGCCAAGAGCTATGGATTCTCTGTTTCTGGTTGCCTGCGTAAGCTGCGTAATATATTCCAGAATACTGTCTGCCACATATACTCTGCGCACCTGCTCCTGAATCTGTGTTACGATATCTGTATTCAGTACCTGGGGCGCTTCCTCCAGCGGGTTCCTTTCCTGTCTGTCCCGCAGAAGCTCCTTCTGACTGACAGCATCCGGATAGCCCATGGAAAGCTTTACCATGAAGCGATCCAGCTGGGATTCCGGCAGCTTCTGGGTACCTGCAGAGCCGATGGGATTTTGCGTAGCGATTACCACAAAGGGAGAGGGGAGATCATGGGTAACACCGTCTACCGTAACCTTTCCTTCCTCCATAACCTCCAGCAGCGCCGCCTGGGTTTTGCTGGAAGTACGGTTGATCTCATCTGCCAGCAGCAGATTGCACATCACCGCTCCCGGATGATAGCGGAAGCTTTCACTGGTCCGGTCATATACGGTAAAACCGGTAATATCAGACGGTACAACATCAGGTGTAAACTGAACTCTCTGAAAGCTCATTCCCATCAGTTTGCTGAAACCAAGAGCTGTGGTAGTCTTTCCCACACCGGGAACATCCTCCAGCAGGATATGCCCTCTGGCCAGAATTGCCATTAAAATCCTGTCTGTGATCTCCTGTTTTCCCCTGATGATTTTTTGCAGTTCTCTTCTCAGCTCAAGCACTCTTTCATTCATTTTTCTGTTCCTCCACGGAAATATATTCCCTTTCAAATCCGGTTTTTCTGCAGTACTGATCCACCCTTCCACCCCGGATACATCTTACCCGGCAGCTTTTGTTTACGATCCATTCACCTATATATTCCGGATCACGGGGAATTTCAATATACTCCAGGCTGTTGCACCCGTGAAAAACCCATTTGTCAATATGCTTTACCGATGTGGGAATCCTGATCCTTTTCAGATTCTTACATCGAAAAAAAGCGCTCTCTCCCAGATATTCCAATCCCTCCGGCAGCTCCAGCTCCTCAAATCCACAGAAATAAAATGCTTCTTTGCCTATTTTTTTCAGCTTTCGGGGAAGATGGAGTTCCTTCAGCTCCTTACAGCGATAAAATGCTCTCGTTCCGATTATGGTTACTCCGTCCGGCAGGCTCACCTGCCTCAGACGCAGACAGGAATCAAATATCCCCTCAGGAATCTGACGGATGGAGCATTCCTCATCAAACATTACAGACGTCAGGCTTCTGCAGTCTTTATAGCATTCCTTACCCAGCCGTCGCAGATTCTTCGGAAAATTTACTTTTTTCAGACGCTGGTTTTCCGCAAACGCCCGCTCATTGATGGATGCAACGCTTTCCGGAAAAAATACTTCTTTCTGAAACTGACACCCCTCAAATGCCTGCTTTCCGATCACTTTGCAGCTCTCAGGCAGCACAACCGCATGAACCTTGCCGTTATTCATAAAGCACTTTTCATCAATAAAACGATAGGGAGCCGGTATGACTCCCGGAGTATCTGTATTCCGGCGACTCTGGGAAGTGGTGTAAATATACTTTTTTAATTCTTCGTATTGTAGTTTTTTTCTCTCTGTTTCGTTCATTTTTCCCATTTTTGGCATACAAAAAGAAGGTCTCACCTTTGCTTATGAGCCTCGTAATAATACAATATGTCCGATATCCTGACTTGGGTTCATCCTAGTGACAGCGCCTTCCCGGATAAAATATCCAGTGGCATAATGCTGCTTTCGTCCCCCATACAGTAGAGAAAGGCTGTTTCGGATTCTCACCGAATTCCCGGTAAATTACTGTATAGTTGTAACTACAGTAAACCATATCTGTTTCTATTTTCTTATAATTATCTGTTGTTGATTATATCATTCTTCCTTAAATGTGTCAATGAATACGAAATGCCTTATTCCATAAGTCTGGGCAGATTCCAGCGATACCAGGCTGCAAGATAACGTATGAGGATCACCGCAGCCGACGAAAGGATCATGGCCGGCACACCGCCTGCAAGGCGGTAGATATACACACAGGCCAGTGCCCCGACAATGGAAGCGCATGCATAAATATGCTTTACAAAAATATAAGGAGGCACTCCTGCCATCATATCACGGAGCAGACCGCCGCCCACACCGGTTATGGTTCCCAGAAAAACAAGAAGAAAGGTATGCTCCAGATACCCGCACCGGATACCTGTATTTACACCTACCACAGTAAAAATTCCAAGACCGATGGAGTCCATGGCCATCATGATCCGGTCATATGTCAGCCGGAGATTTCCCGACAGAAATCCTTTTTTCCAATACATTATCAGAAAGACCACAAGTGATGTCACCATGGCTACAGTGGCATAAACGGGATGCTGAAAAACATTGGGCGGTGTGATTCCCAGGACAATATCACGTATCATTCCGCCTCCTACAGCCGTAACCACCCCCAGCACGATCACCCCAAAAACATCCATCTTCCGCTCTGCGCCAACCATGGCGCCGGATGCCGCAAATGCCACCGTTCCCAGTATTTCCATAATAAACGATACGGTTCCCTGAATATCCATATAAGCTAAACCTCTCATTCTTTCCGGCCTGCCAGAGGCTGGATTTCTTTTTTATATACATAACTAAGAAATAATGTACTGATCACACAGGCTGCCACTTCCGCAATGGGAAAGCACCACCAGATCACAGACAAGCCGCCGATTTCAGCCAGTATCCATGCAGCGGGAAGCAGAACGACCAGCTGGCGGGATACAGATACAAGCAGGCTTAATACACCATGTCCCAGTGCCTGAAAAACCGAAGAGCACACCACATCAAAACCTGCCAGAAGGAAGCTGATGCTGATAAGCCTGAGGGCCGGAATTCCTATCTCCAGCATGGCATCGGAAGCATTAAATATTCCAAGGAGCGGATGTGCCCCCAGCTGAAATACCAGAAATCCCAGAAGCATTACTCCTTCTGCATAAAGAATACTGAGTCCGATAGTCCTGATGATCCTTTTGGGCTTCTGAGCCCCGAAATTATATGCCACAATGGGAACCATTCCGTTGTTCAGACCGAAAACAGGCATAAACACAAAGCTCTGCAGCTTAAAATATACACCAAAAACTGCCGTGGCCGTGGAAGTAAATGCCATCAGAATCTTATTCATCCCGAAGGTCATCACCGAACCCACCGATGCCATAATAATCGACGGCACACCCACACTGTAAATATTCCTTACCACTTTTGCAGAAAGTCTGTATCTTTTCAGAGATATTGTCAGCTCCGGGTTTTTCTTCAGATTCAGAATAATTCCAAGAAAAGCAGCCACTGTCTGTCCCGTTACAGTTGCCAGCGCTGCTCCGGCCACTTCCATCCTGGGAAACCCAAAAAGGCCGAATATCATGATCGGATCCAGAATAATGTTGGTTACAGCGCCAACCAGCTGGATCACCATGGTGTACACGGTTTTCCCTGTAGACTGAAGGAGACGTTCCATCATTATCTGAATAAACAGTCCCACAGAAGCCACGCCGATTATTGTCACATAATCTGTCCCATACTGCACGATCTGTGAATCAGATGTCTGCACTGTATAAAACAGCCGGCCAAACAGACCTGCTGCCACAGCAAAAGCCAGAAAGCTGAACAAAGACAATAAAATTCCGTTATTTGCCGCCCGATTAGCGTAGTCGGTCTCCTTCTCTCCCAACGATCTGGAAACCAGTGCATTTACGCCCACACCTGTTCCCACCGCCACAGAGATCATCAGATTCTGCACCGGAAACGCCAGCGAGACAGCTGTCAGTGCATTTTAATTCAGCTGCGCCACAAACATGCTGTCCACCACATTATAAAGTGCCTGTACCAGCATGGAGATCATCATCGGTACAGACATGGAAATCAGCAGCTTTCCCACCGGCATGACTCCCATTTTATTCTCTTTCAAAGATTGATTTCCTTCCAAAAAAACTCATCCTTCCCGTTGGTTTTATAGAATAAAAAAGCGACAGATCAGCGCAAGAATCAGCAGATGCACCGGATAAAAGGCATAAAAAAAGTATTTTGCTGCTTTTCCCTTTATAAATCCCCGCTTTCCGTTATACATGTTAATGAAAATATAGGCAAAGCAGGCTTTCCACTCATAATAGAGCCAGCTGCTTCCCACCACCGCCTGAGCCAGCTTTTCATATCGAAACCAGTACATAATCAGAAGAAATACATAGCCTCTCCAGCCATAATCTGCATTCAATACCCAGGATACTGCAAAAAGCCCCAGAATACATAAGAGCTGCATTCTCTGATTCTCACAAAAATATTCAAGGGCACAAAAGGCAAGATATCCCAGAAACAACGTAAAAAATACGTTTTGTTTTTCATAGTGAAGAGTGTACGTATGTGCAAAGTTCCAGGGAAGCTCGGAAATACAGGCAAACAGCAGCAGATTCAGACCATATTTTTTGCGGTTGCCTGTATGGATAAAGCCTTCTACAAGCAAAAAGCAGAAAATCGGAAAGGCCACTCTTCCAATGTCTCTGGAAATCCGGTAAAGAGAAAAACCTTTCCCTCCCAGATAAAACAGGGGTTCCATTGCCTGGGGACATTTGCTCAGAATAATAAAACCTGTATGATCAATCAGCATTGTGATAATCGCAATCATTTTTAATGCACTCCCGCTTAAAATCTGAAACTGCTCCGGCCAAATGGATCCTGGTAATTTTTCAGTCATCTTTTTCCTCCCAAATTCATTTGTTTATCAGTCACAGGAACACCTTTACGGCGTTTCTGTGCAATATTATACATGAGCTTATTCCTCTTTTCCACCGTAATCTTAAGACTTGGCAAAAAAATTTTACGCATATATTAAATCCTTTTTCTGGAAACTTTCGGAATTTTTACCGATATTCCCATTAAAAATTTACAAAATATGACTGGACGAACGGAGAATTTTATGAGAAAATAGGGTCAGGTTGTTAGGGTCAATTCTATAATTCTACATATAGGAAATAACAACATCATAAGTTAATCTAAACTTGAAAGGAGTTTTAAAATGATTTATTCACGCGAAGTAGAAGAAATGTGTCCAGTGGCACAGGGTGTTCATCATGGCGCCGCTCCAATTCCAGAAGAAGCGAAATGGGTTCAGGCTAAAGAAGTCAAAGATATTTCAGGTTTTACACACGGTGTTGGCTGGTGTGCTCCTCAGCAGGGTGCATGTAAGCTGAGCCTTAACGTAAAAGAAGGTATCATCCAGGAAGCACTGGTGGAGACCATCGGATGCTCCGGTATGACCCATTCCGCAGCAATGGCTTCCGAGATTCTTCCGGGACTTACCGTAATGGAAGCGCTGAACACAGACCTTGTATGTGACGCTATCAATACAGCCATGAGAGAGCTTTTCTTACAGATCGTTTACGGCAGAAGCCAGTCTGCATTCTCCGAAGACGGACTTCCTGTTGGTGCCGGTCTGGAAGACCTTGGAAAAGGACTCCGTTCTCAGGTTGGTACAATGTACGGTACATTAAAGAAAGGTCCTCGTTACCTTGAAATGGCAGAAGGTTATGTAACCGGTATTGCTCTTGACGCTGACGATGAAATCATTGGATATCAGTTTGTTTCCCTTGGAAAAATGACAGACTTCATCAAAAAAGGTGATGATCCGAACACTGCATGGGAAAAAGCAAAAGGTCAGTACGGCCGTGTAGCAGATGCTGTTAAGATTATTGATCCAAGAAAAGAATAATTTAGGAGGTAACAGGAAATGGCTTTATTCGAATCATATGAAAGACGTATTGACCAGATCAATGCTGTTTTAAATAGTTATGGAATTGCTTCCATTGAAGAAGCAGAAAAAATCACAAAAGATGCAGGTCTGAACGTATACGATCAGATCAAAGGAATCCAGCCAATCTGTTTTGAAAATGCATGCTGGGCTTATACTGTAGGCGCTGCTATCGCAATCAAAAAAGGCTGCAAAAGAGCTGCTGACGCTGCTGCTGCCATCGGCGAAGGTCTTCAGGCTTTCTGTATTCCGGGTTCTGTTGCAGATACACGTAAAGTAGGTCTTGGACATGGAAACCTTGGAAAAATGCTTCTTGAAGAAGAGACAGAGTGTTTCGCATTCCTTGCAGGACATGAGTCCTTTGCAGCTGCAGAAGGTGCTATCGGTATCGCAGAAAAAGCTAACAAAGTTCGTCAGAAACCACTTCGTGTTATCCTGAACGGTCTTGGAAAAGATGCTGCTCAGATTATTTCCCGTATCAACGGATTTACATATGTTGAAACAGAATATGACCCATATACAAACGAAGTAAAAGAAGTCTTCAGAAAATCCTACTCCGAAGGTCTTCGTGCAAAAGTTAACTGCTACGGCGCCAACAGCGTTCCGGAAGGTGTTGCTATCATGTGGAAAGAAGGCGTTGACGTTTCCATCACAGGTAACTCCACCAACCCGACACGTTTCCAGCATCCGGTTGCAGGTACCTACAAAAAAGAATGTCTTGAAAAAGGCAAGAAATATTTCTCTGTTGCTTCCGGCGGCGGTACAGGACGTACTCTTCATCCGGACAACATGGCAGCAGGTCCTGCTTCCTACGGTATGACCGATACATTAGGACGTATGCACTCTGACGCTCAGTTTGCAGGTTCCTCTTCCGTACCGGCTCACGTAGAAATGATGGGTCTGATCGGCGCAGGCAACAACCCGATGGTTGGTATGACTGTAGCTGTTGCTGTATCCATTGAAGAAGCTGCTAAAGCTGGCAAGTTCTAATAAACACTGTAAAATCAAGGGTTTAAGAAAGTATTTGTCGAACAAAGTATTACCCCGGCGGGATCCTGCCGGGGTTTCTTTT
>JAXFBD010000077.1:0-16086 GCA_034118545.1 Blautia sp. | reverse complement strand
CCAGCGGCCGTTGCCGTCCAGGATCAGAGCCACATGCTGCGGAATTATCATATTTTCATCAAGTGCCATTGTATCTTACCTTTCTTCTGTATGACTTCTGTATGACAAAACCGGAGAACACATCACCGGCATGTTCCTGGCAGATAATGGGGGCAGGAAGCAGGATTCCTTCCTGCCTCCTGCCCCTTATTATCCATTATATACGTAATACAGGGATTACACTGTCATAATTTCCTTGGTCTTTGTTTCTACTGCTTTATCGACCTTGTCGATCATCTTGTCAGTCAGCTTCTGCATCTTCTCGGTTGCCTCGGTCAGATCATCCTCTGACATATCTCCGGCCTTCTCCATCTTCTTAAACGCTTCGTTTGCGTCACGGCGGATATTGCGGATAGCAACCTTTGCGTTGTCACCTTTCTTCTTGACATCCTTTGCTACCGCTTTTCTGCGATCCTCTGTCATCTCGGGGAAGATCAGGCGGATGCAGCTTCCGTCATTGTTGGGATTAATTCCCAGTTCAGAGGTCAGGATTGCCTTCTCAATCGCCTTTAACAGACTCTTTTCCCACGGCTGGATCACGATCATACGCGCTTCCGGCACGGATATATTTCCAACCTGCTGAATCGGCGTAGGTGTTCCGTAGTATTCTACTGAAAGCTTATCAAGGATATGCGGATTTGCACGTCCTGCACGGATTGTAGTCAGTTCTTTTTCGAAGCCGCTCAGTGTTTTTTTCATTTTGTTTTCATATTTTTCAATTCTTTCGTCCATCGTATTATCTCCCTCTCCGTTTTTACTCTATCTTCTACACGGTCACTTTAGTACCGGAGAATTCGCCATGGACAGCATTGATAATGCTGTTTTCCTCTTTCAGATCAAATACCAGCATGGGCATTCTCTGTTCGAGGCACATAATGGAAGCCGTCAGATCCATTGCCTGAAGCTTCCTGTTCACTACCTCTTCAATGGAAATCTCATCAAATTTAACTGCTTCCGGATTAGTCTTGGGATCGCTGTCATAAATACCGTCAATTGCTTTTGCAAGAAGAATGGTATCTGCTTCAATCTCTACTGCACGAAGTACTGTAGCCGTATCTGTGGAAAAATAGGGATGACCTGTACCTCCTGCAAAAAACAGTACCTTTCCGGCTGCAAATCCCTCCTCCACTCTGTCTTTGGAATAAAGAGAGGTAAAGGATCCGCAGGTAAAAGGTGTGAAAACCTCTGTGGACATTCCCAGATATCTGCAGATATCAGAAACATAGATACAGTTCATCACCGTTGCAAGCATTCCAATCTGATCTGCACGGCAGCGTTCCATTTTGCCGCTTGTACGCCCTCTCCAGAAATTACCTCCGCCAATGACGATTCCAACCTGAAGGCCTTCCTCCACAATTGCCTTTATCTGCTTAGCCACGCCAACTACTGTGTCCTCATCAAAGCCTTTTCCGCTTTGTCCCCCCAGCGCTTCCCCGCTGAGCTTCAATAATACTCTTTTCATGTTTTCTTCCTGCCTTATTTTTATTTTACCATACTCCGGCTACAATTTCATTGCCATTTTCATCAATTACTGTAGATACTGTAAAGGAATCATAATAATGATATCCCGTCTCGCCTGATTCCGGCTCGTCCACCCAGTCGCTTCCGGTGGGCTCTCCACATGCATTTACAAGATTGTCAAAAGACTGTCCGATATATTCCTCTGCTACAGATCCGGGATCATCCGGCTGCTGCTGCAGATCATCATAAAGAGTACCATTGGAGGAATCACCGCTCTGAGAGGAAGACGGCGCTGATGTAGGCTGAGCTGTATCTGACGAAGACGGTGCTGATGTAGGCCGCATATCATCCTCATCATCCTCATCCGGTTCTGCAGCCTCCTGCAGATCATCATCCTCATCGTCACCGGACGATGACAGTCCAAGACGCTGTCTTACTTCCTCAAGAGTAGACTGTTCCACCTTGCTGGAACCGGTCAGATATGTTGCATAGGGAATGGAATCTTCCCCTGTGCCGTCCATACGCAGAGTAATCTGTGTTATCTTCGTAAGAGGCAGTTTCCTGAAAAAGCATTCATTCTTATTCTCATCGGTATAAGAGATACGGATATCAAAAGAGTCTGCAGTATTCCCCTGATCATCCTTCTGATTCTTTTCATAATAATATTCTGCTTTCTCACCATTCTTAAACGTAAATTTTTTCTGAATAAGCTCATCGCCCCACTCGTCATCGTCATCCGTATTCGGGCGAATATAAATTGCTGCCACATCGTCACCGGTCTTATTTACCAGAACAACACTGGATGATGTACTGGTCTTCTCACCGATCACATTCTGAATCGCTTCTTCTTTTTCCTTATCTGCAGCTGTCTGCATCTGCACAATATCTTCTGAAGAACCCGCATCTGCTGCCGGAGTCACGATTTCCTGTACATCAGCTGAATCCTGATCCTGGGTTTTCTTCTTTCCGCAGCCTGCGGCAACTGCAGTCAGCACCAGCAGAACAGCAAACAGAATATACTTTTTTTTCATAATATTACCTCCCATCAAATGGAAAACGCCTATTCGGCTATCTTCTTCATTATTGCAGAGTCTGTCTTTCTTGTCAACCAAACACCGATTGATTTCATACAATTTTTACACTTTCCCAACTGTCTGTTTAATGTCCGTCCAGCCACCGTACGTGGCTTCCGTTCTTACTTTTTGATACTTCAAGTCGTGCCTCAATCTGTTCTTTCAGCTCCGGCACATGGGAAATGATCCCTATCAGGCGGTTCTCCCCCGAAAGCTGTTCAAGCACTCTCACAGCCTGTTCCCGTGCATTTTCATCCAGAGAACCAAAGCCCTCATCAATGAAAAGCGTTTCAAGCCGAATGGAACCTGCCGTACTTCGAATGGCATCAGAAAGTCCCAGAGCCAGCGCCAGCGCCGCCATAAATGATTCTCCTCCGGACAGGGTTTTCACATCCCGCACGGTTCCCGTAAGCAGACTGAACACATCCAGCTCCAGGCCCGTTTTTGCCCGGACTCCCAACCGGTCCATCTCTCTGCATTTCAGCAGAAACCGGCCGGAGCTCATCTTTTCCAGCCTCCTGTTTGCATACCAGACAACCTGCCGGAAATACCTGCGCTGGATATATGACTCAAAATCGATCTTGACAGAGCCATTAAGGGTTCCTCCCGCTGTCTGGCTGAGATGACGTATCTGAATGTACTCTTCTCTTTTTTTCTCATAATCCTGCTGATATTCCAGCAGCGTGTCAAAGATCCTGATATTGGACTGACGTCTGCTGTAGCTTCTCTGATATGCTATATCCGCTTCCTTTTCATATGAAACAGCAGCTTTTTCCCTGAGTATGACAGATTCTGCAGCTTCTGCCACGTCCTCGGTATTCCTCCATTTTTTCCTCAGAAGCTTTTCCCTCTCCAGATCGGCTTTCTGTTCTCCCAGTGTTCTCTCCCACTGACGGATAAAGCTTTCTCTTGTCTTTTGTATTTCTGCCAGAGAATCTCTGAAAACAGAACAGATTCTGTCCTGTTCCTTCAGATTTTCCTCCTGGATACTTCTTTTTTCTCTATAGCGGGATACGCACATTTCCAGGTTTTTTGCGGCCTGACAGGCAGCCTCATAAACCAGTGTCTGACATTTCTCCTCTTCAGCCTGAAAATTCTCTCCCAGCAGGCGTCTTCCCTCCTGATTCATGCTTCCCAGTGCCGCCTGATACTGCTGTGCCGCTTTCAGATAATCGTTCTGTTTCTCTTCCTGCTGCCGTGATGCAGCCTGCAGGGTTTTCTTTGCCTGCTGAACATCAAGCTGTGTGGGGGCATGCTCTGACACAGCCGCCTTACAGGGATGGCGGGTGCTTCCGCAGACCGGACAGGGAACCCCTTCTTCCAGCTGTTCTGCCATGATGCCTGCCTGCTCTTTAAAAAAAGCATCATAAAGCATCTCATACTGCTCATTGGCTTTCTGATAGAACCCCCGTGAATCCTGCCATTGCTCAGCCTTCTTTTCTTTCTTTTTTTCCTGCACCTTCATTGTTCCAAGCAGCTCCTGCAGGAAAGCCAGCTGCTCTTTTTTTTCTTCCAGCTGCTTTTTTTCTGTCTGAAAACCTGCTGCTGCCTGTTCCATCTCCAGTTTCATGTTTCCCAGCAGTTCTTCATTTTTTTTCAGCAATTTCTTTTTTTCTTCTTCCTGTTCAAGGAGACTCGTATCATTTCCCTTATTTTCGTCCAGCCATTTCCGTCGCCGGCATTTTCTGCTTTCCAATTCTGAAAGCTCTGATGCAAGCCTTCGTTCCTCTCCCAGAACTCTTACGTTTTCCCGGCATTTTTCTCTTTCATCAAAAAGTGCCTGTACCTCCTTTTCTTCGTAGGCATTCATTTCTTCCATCAGCGGCAAAACCTGCTCCAGCACACCGGAGGAAACGGCTTCTGTCATTTCCTGATACTTTTCCCATTTTACAGGACAGGAAATCCGGGACATCTGCTCTGTTACTGCCTGTTCTCTTTCTTTCAGGCGAACATAGCATTCTTTTTCCCGCATCCGCAGCTCCCGCTGCATTCCCGAATAAATTCCCGTATCAAATATTCTGGAGAAAATTTCTTTTCTTTCTTCTGATTTTGCATGAAGAAGCTTCAGGAAATCCCCCTGGGCGATCATGGCCACCTGCATAAACTGTTTCGCATCCAGACCTACGATCTCTTCAATTTTTCGATTCGTTTCTTTTTTATTTTCCCGCAGAAGGCTTCCGTCAGGAAGATACAATTCCACCTTTGATTTTTCCTGGGTCATCTTAGGCTTCCCGTCTTTATCCCGGCGCAGACTTTCTCTTTCGTAATCAGGATTTCGAACAATCCGGTACTTTTCTCCTCTGCAGGAAAAAACAAATTCCACATATGTGGGTGTTTTCAGCCTGGCATGGGCACTCCGCATCATATTTCCATCGCGTATCCCGCCGCTTGTTCTGTCATAAAGAGCATATACGATCCCGTCAAAAATCGTAGTCTTTCCGGATCCCGTATCTCCACTGATGAGAAAGAGACCCTTTTCCAGATGGGAAAAATCAATCACTTCTCTGTCCGCATAGGAACCAAAGGCAGACAGGATCAGCTGTATGGGTCTCATCTGATATCCTCCTTTGCCTTTTCTGTAATTGCCTGCAGAATCTGTTTTTGTTTTTCATCCAGCCTGCTGCCATGGATTTCCTCATAAAACTGTCCAAACAACTCAACCGGATCCAATGTGATTTCTGCCTCCTTAAGAGTAACAGACTGCTGTAAAATCCTTGTATTTTCTATTTTCATTTCCAGCAGATTGGGGAATACCTGTTCCAGCCGCTCCAACGGATGATAGGGAAGGATTTCATCAGTCATCGTAAGACTTACGTAATCTGTACATCCCATTTTCATTAATTCCTCAAAGCTTCCCTTCAGTTGCTTTACGTCATGAACAGGATGAAGAGGAAGCCTTTTTTTTACAGGAGGCTCTCCCTTTTTTCCCAGTGTGACAGTTAACAGGTATTTTTCATCTCTGCTTTCCCCTGCCGAATATTTAAGCGGTGTTCCGCAGTAACAAAACTTTTCTTCACCAACGCTTTGTCCTTTGTGAATATGTCCCATGGCTACGTAGTCAAACCCTTCCGTCACAGATACATCCACATTTCCCACACCGCCTACATAGACTGTTTCCGAATCACTTCTTAAGGGTTCCTGTCCTCCTGCTGTATAAAACTGATGGCTTACCAGAACATTTCGGATACTGTCATTTCTTTCTTCCCGCTGCAAAAGTGCCCCAATGGCCGAAGTATAGGATCCACGTTCTTCTTCTGTTAATATTTCCTGAAGGTAAGCCGGTCTTAAAAACGGAAGAAGCCAGAAACACACCGGCCCGTATTCGTCCTTCAGCATCACTTTTTTTATGGTATCCCCTTCCTTAAGAGGGGGATTTCCGGCAATATACAGATTCTCCTTTTCCAGCAGAAAGCTGGCAAAATCCAGACGTTCCGGTGAATCGTGATTGCCGCTGATCATTAAAACAGCCGTTTCCAGCTCTGAAATTTTTTTCAGAAACCGGTTAAAAACAGCCACTGCCTCCGCAGAGGGGACGCTTTTATCGTAAACGTCCCCTGCGATGACAATGGCCTGTGGCTTTCTCTTCTGTGCATATTCTGCAATTTCATCAAGAATCTGTTCCTGCTCCTTCAGCAGAGAATAGAAATGCAGCTGTTTTCCAATATGTAAATCAGATATATGAAAAAACTCCATGCATACTCCTTAATCCGATAACGTTTCTTGATTTCCGGCAGCGTTTTTGTTAAATCCGCGCAACTCCTGTGTCTCTTGCTGCTTTTGCAACAGCTTTTGCAACAGCTTCCACAACACGTTTATCAAATGGGTTTGGAATCACATAATCCGGAGTCAGCTCGTTCTCTTCGATCAGACCGGCAATAGCATAAGCTGCCGCAACCTTCATCTCCTCATTAATGTCTTTTGCACGGACATCCAGTGCGCCGCGGAAAATCCCCGGGAATGCCAGCACGTTGTTGATCTGATTTGGGAAATCACTGCGTCCGGTTCCCACAACGGCTGCACCTGCTGCCTTTGCCTCATCCGGCATGATCTCCGGAACAGGATTCGCCATGGTAAAGAGAATAGGATCCTTTGCCATAGAACGCACCATGTCCGGTGTAAGTGTTCCCGGTGCGGAAACTCCTATAAATACATCAGCTCCTTTGATCACCTCAGCAATGGAGCCGCTGCGTTTTTCCGGATTTGTGATCTTTGCCATTTCCATCTTCTCCGGATTGAGATTCTCTCTACCTTCATAAATGGCGCCTGTACGGTCACACATGATCACATTTTTCAGACCAAGGCTGATCAAAAGCTTAATAATGGCAATTCCCGCAGCACCGGCACCGGAAGTAACTGCTGTCACCTCGTCCAGCTTCTTTCCTGTCAGCTTCAGCGCATTAATAAGCGCTGCACATACTACAACTGCTGTTCCATGCTGGTCATCATGGAAAATGGGAATATCACAGCATTCCTTTAATTTTCTTTCGATTTCAAAACAGCGTGGAGCAGAAATATCCTCCAGGTTTACACCCCCAAAGCTTCCTGCCAGAAGGCTTACTGTTTTTACAATTTCATCCACATCCTTGCTGCGCACGCAAAGAGGAAAAGCATCCACGTCGGCAAAGGTTTTAAACAGGGCACATTTTCCCTCCATAACGGGCATTCCTGCCTCCGGACCAATGTCTCCCAGTCCCAGCACTGCCGTACCGTCAGTGATAACTGCAACCATGTTGCCTCTTCTTGTATATTTATAAGAAAGATCCACGTCCTCTGCAATTTTCAGACAGGGTTCTGCAACTCCCGGTGTATAGGCAACTGCCAGTTCTTCCGGTGTATTGATTTCCGCACGGCTGATAACCTCAATTTTTCCTCCCCATTTCTCATGCTGCTGTAATGCAAATTCTTTTTTATCCATGACGCGCTCCTTTATTCAGTGTGATTTTTCAAAAATGTCTTTGGCGTACTTGCCGTTTTTCAGTTTTTCATTATAAAGGCAAACTTTAAGAAGGTCAATACAGATTCTTCAGCTTAAAATCTCTTTGTGCTTCTCTTCTCTGGTCTTTTTTTGCAATATCCTGACGTTTATCATAATTCTTTTTACCCCGCGCAGTTCCGATTTCCACCTTCACGAGGCTGTCTTTGAAATAAACCTTCAATGGAACAAGGGTAAGACCTTTCTCCTTCAGCTTCGCTTCAATCTTATTGATTTCATAGCGGTGCAGCAAAAGCTTTCGTACACGAAGAGGATCTTTATTGAAAATATTTCCCTTCTCATAGGGACTGATATGCATTCCGTAAACATATACTTCCCCCCGTTCAACACGTATAAACGATTCTTTGATGCTGCATTTTCCGCTTCTCAGAGATTTTACCTCTGTTCCTGCCAGTGCAATTCCTGCCTCATAGGTATCTTCTATAAAATAATCGTGATATGCCTTTTTATTGTTGGCAATCAGCTTCATTCCGGATTTCTTCGCCATTTCCTCCTCCTTGCTGCAATCGTTCTTTGCCTATTCATTATAATCATCTGCAAGAACAAAGTCCACTGTTTTCATCATCGCATCTGCGTCTTCCACTCGAACCCGGACCTTTTGTCCCAGACGGAAGACCTTATGGCTCATTTCTCCCCTGAGTTCATATGCCTCCTGATCGAATACATAAAAATCATCCCGCAGTGTATTAACATGAATCAGGCCTTCCACCGTATTTGGCAGTTCCACATAAAGCCCCCAGCCCGTAACGCCGGAAACGATTCCCTCAAACACTTCCCCAAGATGATAAGACATATATTCTGCCTTTTTCATTTTCGCACATTCCCGCTCCGCTTCCTCTGCTCTTCGCTCGCAGACGCTGGACTGTCTGGCAACCTCATCAAGGATCTCACGGTAATGCTCTGTTTTTCCCACACGCTGGATCCGCCCTCTCAGATTATCTTTGATGATCCTGTGTATCTGCAGATCGGGATAACGCCGGATCGGTGATGTAAAATGGCAGTAATATCTGGCTGCCAGCCCAAAATGTCCGCTGCATTCCGTGGTGTACCGCGCCTGCTTCATGGTTCTCAGCGTAAGCCGGCTGATCTGTGCTTCATTGGGAAGCCCTTCGATTTTTTCCAGAATAGTCTGAATCTCCTTAGGCGTGATTTCTTCACCGGATTTTACTACAGAAATTCCCTGATTCCGAAGAAGAGTCAAAAGACTCTCCACCTTTTCAGGATCCGGATTATCGTGAGTTCTGTACACAAATGGAAATTCTCCCTTACAGTATTCCTTTGCCACTGTTTCATTGGCAAGAAGCATAAAGTCCTCTATGATCCTTGTTGCCACATTTGTCTCATAGGGCTTAATATCAATGGCTCTTCCCGCACCGTTTAATATGATCTTGCTTTCCGGAAAATCAAAATCAATGGATCCTCTGTGATGACGCTTCTCGCGCAGTAATTCTGAAAGCTCCTTCATCCGTAAAAACATGGGCACAAGCTCCCGGTACTGACAGGCCTTTTCGCACTGCGGGTCCTCTAATATCTCTTTCACATCTGTATAATTCATACGCTGATCCACGCAGATGATGGTCTCTGCGATCTGATGGGAAATCACCGTTCCATTCTCATCCACGTCCATCAGGCAGCTCAGCGTCAGCCGATCCTGCCCCTGATTCAGAGAACAGATTCCATTGGAAAGCCGCTCGGGCAGCATGGGCACCACCCTGTCTGCCAGATAAACACTGGTTCCCCTTTTCAATGCTTCCTTGTCCAGTGCGCTGCCCCCCTGAACATAATTACTTACATCTGCGATATGAACTCCCAAATGGTAAATTCCATTTTCTTTTGAAAGGGAAATGGCATCATCCAGATCCTTTGCATCTTCTCCGTCAATAGTAACCGTCTGAAGATGGCACAGATCCAGTCTGCCGTCACGATCAGCATCCAGCACATGATCCGGCACACGATCAGCCTGCCTTATCACACGTTCCGGGAACTCCTCCGGAATTCCCATGCTTTTGATGACAGCCAGAATGTCCGTTCCCGGAGCCCTGCTGCTTCCCAGATTTTCTTTGATTTTTCCCTGGGGCTTTTTATTATTGGAACCATAATCCGTAATCTCCACAATGACTTTATCATTATTGCGTACTCCCAACGAATCCTTCTGAGCCACATAAATGTCTTTTGAAAACTTGGGATTGTCGCTGATCACAAAGCCATATGCCCTGCTGATCTGGAAGGTTCCCACCACTTCCTTCATTCCTCTTTCCAGAATTTTTATAACCACACCTTCCCGGCGTTTTCCCTGGACATGCTTATCCCGGATCACCACCTGGACTCTGTCCTGGTGCATGGCCGTTCCTGTATCCTCCTCCGGGATATAAATGTCTTCTTCCTCTCCTTCAATTTCCACAAATCCAAATCCTCTGGGATGCCCAATAAAAATTCCCTCTGCCACAATTCCTCCGGTTACCGGTACAGCCGGCTTTTTTCTGAATTTTTCAAATCTTTTCTGAGGGAAGGTTTTTTTCTGTTTTCTGCTATGTTTTCGTCTGTCACTTCTTCTGTCTCTTTTCACGATGTCTCCTTTATATAAACAAAGCGGATAAAAAAACACTCTTGCGCGATTTACAAGAGTGTTTCCATTTTCCACTTAGAAATTAATGTTTAAAATGATTGCCAGTACAAAGAACAGCACAGCCATAAGAGTAGTCGCCTTTACAAGACCGCCCTCCATGGAACGTCCTTTGTTCTTACCCCAGTAGGAATCCGCTGCGCCTGCAATGGTTCCAAGTCCCTGCTGTTTACCTTCCTGTGCCAGAACAACAACGGTAAGGGCAATACAATCTATTACAAAAATAACAGTCAGAATAATTCTTAAAATTTCCACGCGGTTACACCTCCTAATCAACTATTGGCTATTGTATCATAGGATTTTGCAGATTTCAACTCTTTTCAAAAAGGATTTTCGTATTTTGCCGTTTTTTCCAGGTATTCCTCTATACGCAAAAGCTGATTGTACTTTGCATTCCTGTCTGAACGGCAAGGTGCACCTGCTTTTATCTGACCGGATGCACATGCCACTGCCAGATCGGCAATAAAAGGATCCTCCGTCTCACCGGAGCGGTGAGAAATTACCGTACGGTAGCCCGCTGTTTTTGCTGCCTCGACTGTATCCATGGCTTCTGTAAGCGTACCGATCTGGTTCACCTTAACCAACACGGCATTGGCAGCTTTGTTTTGTATCCCATACAGGAGTCTCTCTTTATTTGTTACAAAAAGATCATCACCTACCAGCTGAACTTCTTTTCCCAGCTTCTCTGTCATCTGTTTCCAACCTTCCCAGTCTTCCTCATGAAGTCCATCCTCAATGGAAACAATGGGAAAGCTCCTGATCAGTTCTTCGTAATATGACACCATTTCCTCTCTGCTGCGTTCCACAGCCTTTCCCTGCATAATACTTTCTCCGGGAAAAACATAAAGCTCCTTCTCTTCCTCATAAAGCTCGCTTGCTGCAGCATCAATGGCAAAACAGATGTCTTTTCCGGGCTGATATCCGGCTTTTCTCACTGCATCTGTCATAAAAGTCAAAACCTGGGCAGCATCCGAAAGATCCGGTGCAAAGCCGCCCTCATCTCCCACAGCCGTAGAAAGTTTTTTTTGCTTTAGAAGTTCCTTTAGCACCTGATAGACCTCTGCACACATCCTCAGACCTTCCTTAAAACAGCATGCCCCCACCGGCATGATCATGAATTCCTGCAGATCCACCGTATTATCCGCATGCCTTCCCCCGTTTAGAATGTTCATCATAGGAATCGGAAGTGTTCTCTGATTACAGCCCCCAAGATATTGATACAGAGGAATGCGAAGTGCTCCTGCTGCTGCCTTTGCCACTGCCATGGATACTCCCAGCGTAGCATTGGCACCCATATTTCTCTTATTTTCCGTTCCATCTGCCTCAATCAGAAGTTTATCGATCTGTGCCTGATTCAAAGCATTCTCTCCTAAAATCTGTTCCGCAAGACACAGATTTACATTATCCACTGCCTTTTGTACACTGCGTCCCAGATATATTTCCTGTTCATTGTCCCGAAGCTCCACCGCTTCAAATTTTCCGGTGGAGGCTCCTGAGGGAACCATGGCCTTTCCCGTATATCCATTGGTTCCAATAATTCCTTCACCCACTGTAACTTCTACTTCAACCGTGGGATTTCCCCGTGAATCCAGAATTTGTCTTGCGTGAACCCTGCGAACAGGCAGATAACGTAACATGGTTTTACCTCCTAATCATTTATGATTATAAAGATAGTTTTTCCAACAAAAATAATTCTATGCAGCTGCTTTTCCCTCATGAATTCTTCTTATGCTTCATATAATGCTAAAAAAAGCAGGAGCAGGATATGAAGCTGAACGCACGATCTCTGATCTTCTTCACCAGAATCCTGTTTTTTCTGGCAGCCTTTTACATTGTGGGCGCATTGTCAGGCAAGATCACAACAAAACATCTTTCTCAGACAGCTTCCAGGTCAGCTGTTTTATCTCAGGATCAGAACTGGGGGCTTGGGTTCTCTGAGGAAGGAAAACGTCCTGTGGGAAATGCCACTATTGAAGAATTAAAAAAATATAATGCTTATTATGCAGCAGATACCGATGAAAAAATACTGTACCTGACATTTGATGCAGGATATGAAAACGGAAATATGCCGCAAATTCTCAGTGCTCTTAAAAAACATAATGTATCTGCCACGTTTTTCGTGGTGGGAAATTTTATTTCCAGCCAGCCCAAGCTTCTTAAACAGATGGTTGCGGAAGGCCACACCATCGGAAATCATACCATGACTCATCCCAACATGGCAAAAATAGCAGATAAAAACTCCTTCCAAAAAGAGCTTGAAGGAGTGGAACAGCTTTATCAGGAGGTCACAGGGCAGTCCATGCCGCGTTTTTACCGGCCTCCCCAGGGAATTTACAGCACAGATAATCTTTCCATGGCGAAAGAACTTGGCTATCATACTTTTTTCTGGAGTCTTGCCTATGTGGACTGGTATGAAAACAATCAGCCTACAAAAGAACATGCTTTTGAAAAACTGCTGAATAGAATTCATCCCGGTGCCATTGTTCTTTTGCACAGTACCTCCTCTACAAATGCTCAGATACTTGACGAACTGCTCAGCGAATGGGAAAAAATGGGTTATTCTTTTGGTACTTTGGATCAGCTGACAGATTCGTCCGCATGAATGCTTTTTCCAGCAGCCGGATGCTTTCTTCGGAAAGCTCCGCTCTGGATATATGATTTATTTTCTGAATATTTATATATTTTCATCATTTTAACAGTGATTTAAATTATTATTTTATTTTTTTCAATTTTCTTATTGACAATCTGCAAATTATCTGTTATAGTTTACTCATAAAACAAAAGGAACTTAAAAAATAAAAAACAAAAGGAGTGAGACCACCGAAAACATAATTTATTTTTCATAATTTAAGAAAGAGAGGTACGGACCACCAGAAGCATAAATTTTAAACCATAAAATACAGCAGGAGGTACAGTCCCCCAAGAACTTAATTTATTTGTTCCACACATTGTTTTATAATCGTATAGCAGCACACACAAATACATAACAAGGAAGGTACAGTCCAATGGGAGCGTAATTCTTAATCAAAAAAGAAACTGAATAAGGAAGGTACAGTCCAATGAGAATGTAAGCTTTATCCTAAAACCAAATCCAGTAAAGGAAGGTAAGGACCAATGAAATCGTAAGGATTTTCCCAATAATATAAAAGAAAGGCAGGTATAGTCCATTGGATATTCAATTTTAAAAAGAGCCACCAGTAGAAAAATCACTGATGGCTCTTATATTTTGTTCTTCTTTTTATTTTCTGCGTCCCAGCTGCCAGAATGCCACTGCACTGGCTGCAGCAACATTTAAAGAGTCAACTCCATGAGACATGGGAATTTTCACCGTGTAATCACATCCTGAAATCGTTGCTGACGCAAGCCCGTCCCCTTCTGTACCAAGTATGACAGCCAGCCGCTCTTCTTTCGTCAGGCGCTCATCATCAATACTCAGAGAATCCTCACACAGAGCCATTGCTGCAGTGCTGAATCCCAGCTCATGAAGTCTTCTCATTGCAGATTCAGGCCAGGAAAAGTCTTCTCCCAGATACGTCCACGGAATCTGAAAAACCGTCCCCATACTGACGCGGATTGCTCTTCTGTACAGTGGATCACTGCATCCTGTCGTTAGTAAGATTCCATCGATGTTCAGTGCCGCCGCCGAACGAAATATAGCCCCCACATTGGTAGGATTTACCACATTTTCCAATATGGCAATCCTTCGTGCTCCTTCACACACCGTATCCACAGAAACCAAAGCCGGCCGGCGCATGGCGCAAAGCATCCCCCGTGTCATGGGAAAACCGGTTAGCTGTCGGATTATATCATAAGGTGCCGTATAAACAGGTATGTTGCCACAGCGCATAATAACATCTTTTGCTTCTCCTTCCAGCTGCTTCTCCTCAATCATGCAGGAAAGGGGAACGCATCCTCCAGCAAGTGCCCTCATAATGACCTTAGGGCTTTCTGCAATAAAGATTCCTTTTTCCGGCTCATGACGGTTTAATAACTGTGCTTCTGTATACCTTGCATAAATATCAAATTCCGGTGCGTTAAAATCCGTTATTTTTATTATTTCTGCCATTATAATTATCTCCTGTGTATATATTCAAGAACGCCTCGGCGTTCTTACTGCGAGATGCACGCTTAAAGCGGGGGACTTCTTCTGAAATGTTAAATATTTTCTTTTAAAACTGCATAGATTTTGTTATCATTATACATAGAGACAGGATGACTGTCCAGTGAAAGGAGAATTATATGACTGCTCAAACCAAATCAAAAACAAATTATCAAGAGATACTGCTGCGGCTTGTAATCATGTTTTGCGGATTAACCATCGCACACCTTGGCGTAACTCTTTTTCTTCTTGCTGATCTGGGATCAGATCCATTTAACGTGCTTATTCAGGGAATTTTCCGAAGACTCTCCGCTTCTGTTGGATGGTCATTTCTTACCCACGGGCGCATACATATGGCAATCTGTTTTCTTATCATTTTAATTTTGCTCATTATAGACAAAACCTATGTAAAAGTTGGAACCATCCTATGCATGTTCTGTGGCGGTCCGATCATTGATGTTTTTACAGCATTAATTCAGAATCATTTTAACAGTACAAGCTCTTTTGCCATGCGAATCACAGGACTTGTCTGCGGATGCGTGATCCTTGCCTATGGCATGACCATTGTAATGAAAGCCGATGCCGGTGTGGGACCCAATGACCTTGTTGCAATTGTGCTCAGCGACAAGTCAAAAAAACCATTTTCCATCATCCGAATTATTGTAGATGCCTGTTTCGTTCTGATCGGTTTCCTGCTGGGAGGTTCCGTCGGTGCAGGTACCATAATCTGTGTTTTTATCATTGGTCCTGTTGCCGGGCTTTTTCTGCCCTTTAATGAAAAAATTGTAAATTCTATTGTCCGTAAATTTATTCCTGATTAGATTTAAAAAGCTGGATTTTCAACCAAAAGGAGCTTTTATGTATACCACTTCATCATATACTGCATCCATACCCGTATGCAAATACATTGAGAATTATGTTGATATTCCCACTTTTTCAAAGGCTTGCCGTGCATGCCCCAATTACAAACAAATCTGGTCATGCCCTCCTTATGATTTTGATGTGATGAATTACTGGAAAAACTACAGTACTTTGCAGTTATATGCAGAAAAAATCATTTTTTCCAGGGAGTACACTGCCAGAACTTATGAACAGGATGAACTATCAGAATTAATCCAGAAAGTCATTGGCAAAGAAAAACAGCGGCTCAGTCAGAAAATGCTGGAGCTGGAACAGCTCTTTCCCGGCAGCATCAGTCTCTCTGCCGGAAACTGCTCTTACTGCGGGAGCGGCTGTACCCGTCCTAATGGTATCCCCTGCCGTTATCCGGGGCAAATGCGTTATTCCATTGAATCACTGGGGGGAAATGTGGGCATGACCATCGAAAAGCTGATGGGATTAAAACTGGAATGGATGGAAGAAGGACATCTTCCCCATCATTTCGTTCTTGTAAACGGACTTCTTATTCCATGATTATTTTTTCGTGAACTCTTCAAGACAAAATGTATGATTAAACGCACAAAATCCGAACTCGTTTCCGAGTTCGGATTAATTTTACAGAGCAGGGGATGAGAGAATCGAACTCCCACCAAAGGTTTTGGAGACCCCTATCATACCATTTGACCAATCCCCTGTATAGATAAAGAAAAAGTGACTATAGCTAGCCACAGATTTTTTTGTACCTTCAAAACTACATACATGTTGACATTCCTGAATCTTTGACTATGCGCTTCGCGCGGTCACCTCGCAGCTTCGCTGCCTGGCCGCTTTCTCAGCTTTTTGGTCAAGCCCTCGACCGATTAGTAACAGTCAGCTCCGTACATTACTGCACTTCCACCTCTGCCCTATCTACCTCGTC
>JAXFBD010000076.1:0-3425 GCA_034118545.1 Blautia sp. | reverse complement strand
AAAGGTTTCAGTTGTAATACCCGTATGTAACGTGGCACCTTATCTGGAAAGGTGTCTTGACAGTATGCTTGGACAGACATTAAAAGAAATAGAGTATATTTGTGTAGATGACTGTTCCACAGATGGTTGTGTGGAAATATTGAAGAAATACGAGAAAAAAGATTCCCGTATGAAAGTAATTTACCACAATACAAACCAGAGTACTTCCCAGAGCAGAAAGGACGGAGTGCTTGCATCTACAGGAAAATATGTCATGTTTCTGGATAGTGATGATGTGCTTCGGCCTGAAGCGTGCCAATGTGCATACGAGGCTATTTCTTCCAAAGGTGTGGATGTGGTTCATTTCGGGACAAAAGTTGTTAACTGTGGAGGTGTTCCGGAAGCACGTATCACAATGAATGAGAAATTACTGGAGCCTTACAGCGGTACCATAAAAAACAGAAGTCTGGTAAAAGCGTGCTGGGAAGAGGGACTTTTTGGATACACTCTGTGGAACAAGATTTATGATGGCGAACTTTGCCGGAAGGCTTTTGGACAGGTGGAGGATGGCTCATTTCCCAAGGCGCAGGATCTTTATGCGGAGTTTCTGCTTCTGTACTATGCCCGGTCATATGCAGGAATTGAGAAGATATTGTATGAATACAGTCTGGGGATAGGAGTTACAGGAGGAAACGTTCTTTCTCTTGAAAAATATAGAATTTTTCTGACAGAGTATCGGGTTTGGACTGCTATTGACAGATTTATGCAGAACAAACCCGAAAAAGAAGAATATCAGAAAATTGTAGATGGTATTTATCTTAAATTTATAAAAGAATGTGTGAATAAATGGTTAAATGATGTAGCTGTAGATTTCCGTTCGGAGGCATTTGACAGTCTTATAGAAATGTGGGGACTGGAAGCGGTAATGGAATGTCTTGCAAAGTTTTACTATTACCGTCGAAGCTTTATTGCAGAAAAAATGCAGAATCTGGAATTTTTTCGGTACAAAAAAAGAACTGAAAAAAAACAAAAAACAATCGCTCTGTATTATCATTCTATTCGGAATGGCGGTGCACAACGTGTAGTAGCGCAGTTGTGTAATATACTGGCAGAATTGAAGAACTCTCAGGGAGAACTGCGGTATAGAGTTGTTTTGGTTACGGACGAGTTAGAAGATGAAGAAATAGCGGAAGCAGAATATCCACTGAACAATATAATCCGGAGAGAATATCTTCCTCATTTTAAACAGGCTGTTAAAGAAGATTACAAAGAAAGATATAAAAAATGGGAACAGATTATTTCCGTGCATGATGTGGATGCAGTGATCAGCAGTGCATGGGTTGCGCCAAGCAGTATATGGGATATGCTTTCAATAAAAGGACAGCCTTCAAAGCCTGCGTATATAGTTCATTGTCACAGCTTTAGCTGCGTCCCATTTACTTTTGCAAATGATACAGGGGCAGAATTATCATATCGTTTTCAGATATGTGATGGTGTAGTTACTTTGTCGGAATGTGATGTACGATTTGTGGGAACTTTTTCAAAACATGTAAAATGTATTACCAACCCTCTGACTTTTTCATTAGAGAGTGTTGAAAAGAGTAAATGTGAAGAAAATGCCATTATGTGGTGCGGAAGAATTTCTCATGAAAAACGTGTAATGGATACTATCTGGATGATGGAGCATCTTGTGAAAAGGATTCCGGATGCGAAATTATATATTGTGGGAAGCGGCAAGGAAGAGACGGAAGAACACATGAAAGCTAAGATTCTTCAGCTGGGATTGTCTGATCATATTGAGATGGCTGGATTTCAGGAGGATGTAGGAGCATTTTACAAAAAAGCATCTGTTGTGCTTTCCACATCGGAGTACGAAGGCTTCTCGCTGGTTATTGCAGAAGCTTTTGCCCACGGTGTTCCAGTAGTATGCTATGATATGCCATGGCTTCCTTTTGTGCAGGATGGAAGAGGTATTATAACTGTAAATCAGCAGCGATACGATCTTATGGCAGAAAAAGTGGCACAATTGCTGGAAAATCATGACCTGTGCAGAAAGTATGGAGAACAGGGACGTGAACAGATTAGGGAAATGATGACGGTGGATATAGGGGAGGAATGGAGCAGCTTTCTGGAAGAAATCGACGGGCCGGATAAAGAAAAAACTGTTCCTGATCTTTCCTGTGATGAAAATATTTTGTTTAACTATCTGACTGTTTTCCAGCAAAAGGGAAGAGCAAAACTGGAGAAGGAGCGCAGTGCTCTGAAGAAAAAATTACGGGAAAAAGAAGAAGAGGTAAAAGAATTAAAGAATATTAACAGATCCATGGAATACAGACTGGGAAAGACGCTCCTGAAACCGGCTCGAAAACTCCAGAAAATTTTGAAACATAAATAGTTATTACAGTCAGCGAAAGGGGATGTTTATGCAGAATGGGGAAAACCAGAATACCGATATCGTAAATCCTTCAGAAATGCCGGAGGAATTATTACATGTGGAGAACTGGGAAGATACTGTCTGTGCATTGCAGCAGAAATATTGCTACGAGAGAAGTTTTCTTGCAGAAAAACTCTGTCATATTGAACAGCTGAAGTACCGGCAAAGAAATCCATCCAGAAGAAAAACCATTGCTGCATATTACCATTCTATTCATAATGGAGGTGCACAGCGTGTGGTGGCTCAGTTATGTAATATCTGGGCACAGATGAAGGACGAACAGACCGGAGACCCCTGCTATCGTGTACTTGTTATAACGGACGAGAAAACCGGGGAGGATTACGAACCGGATTATCCGCTGGTGCAGCAGGTAAAGCATTTGTATGTGCCGAAATATGACACAAAGGAACGGGAAGATTACAGACCGCGATTTCGCAGATGGCAGGAAATCATAACAGAATATGAGGTTGATGCAGTGATCAGCAGTGCATGGGTCTTTCCGGGAGCTCTCTGGGATATGCTTGCAATTAAAGGTCATCCGATGCACCCGGCTTATATTATTCACTGTCACAATTTTATGGCAGTTCCCTTTGGCTTTATTAACGATATGGCTTTGGAGCTGATCTGGAGATTCCGTCTGAGTGATGGCGTGGTAACTCTGTCGGAATGTGATGATATGTATGCAAAGTCTTTTACCAATCACTCAAGGTCTATTATGAATCCGTTTACTGTTTCGATAGATGAGGCGAAAGCTGCAGACTGCGGGAATCATAATCTGATCTGGTGCGGACGTCTGGCTTCAGAAAAGCAGCCTGAAGAGGCTGTGAGAATGATGAAATATCTTGCGGAGCAGATACCGGATGCAAGGCTGTATATGGTGGGAAATGGTTCCGGGGAGATACAGAATCGACTGGAACAGATGATTTCACAGTTGGGATTGGGCGAGAATGTTGAGCTTGTGGGATTTAAGGAAAATGTAGATGAATATTATAAAAAAGCATCTGTATTTATT
>JAXFBD010000075.1:0-6268 GCA_034118545.1 Blautia sp. | reverse complement strand
GCATCAGAGGAAGCGGTAAAACGCTTTCATGATCCCGGTAAATACTCCATGCATCAGGTGGCTCTTGCGCCATGTTCTCCTTTCAGTGTGTCAGGGGAACTGCTGCGTGAATCGGCAAAGCTGGCACGGAAACTCCGTGTGCGTCTTCATACCCATCTGGCGGAAACAAAGGATGAGGAGCAGTTTACGCTGGAGCATTTTCATATGCGGCCGCTGGAATATATGGAAAGCCTTGGGTGGGTCGGACAGGATGTATGGTATGCCCATGGAATCCATTTTACAGATGAGGAGCTGCTTCATCTGGCCAAAACACAGACGGGTGTGGCACATTGTCCGATTTCCAACATGAAGCTGGCTTCCGGAATTGCAAAAATCCCTCAGATGCTTGCCCTTGATGTTCCTGTGGGACTAGCGGTAGACGGCTCTGCCAGCAATGACGGTTCCAACATGTTGGAAGAAATGCGTGTGGCATATCTGCTTCATCGTTTAAACTGCAGCCATAAGGCACCCTCCGGTTATGACATTCTAAAAATGGCAACCCGCGGCAGTGCACGGATTCTCGGCAGAAGTGAACTGGGGCAGATTGCAGAAGGCATGGCAGCAGACTTTTTCCTGATTGATCTGAATCGTCTGTCACTTGTGGGAGCCCAGTTTGATGTGAAATCCATGCTTTCTACAGTAGGATTTAAAGGAAATGTGGATTACACGGTGGTTAATGGTAAAATTGTAGTTAAAGACGGACAGCTTGTCGGAATTGATGAAGCAGAGACGGTTTGCCGTGCAAATCAGCTGGTTGAGAGGTATATTTCTTAAAAATTCGAGGAAATAGAGGAATTGAAGAATATTGCTGTTCAGGGAGTCGAAAATAAATATAATAAAACTTAAAATATTATAAAAGAAATCTAAAACACAATTTATGCTCCCTGAACAAAAAAATAGTCAATTACGATTTAGTAAAGTATGATTGACTAAAAAGAATGTGAGTATTATGATGGGCTTGTGAAAATTGAGGTATTGATATGTTCATTGCCAGAGGGACAGGAAAAGGATATAAAAATGGACTATTTATCACACAATATAGCAGTTAATTTAAAAAGAATTCGAAAAGCAAAAGGCATGAGTCTGGATGAAGTTGCGGATCAGACCGGGGTAAGCAAAAGCATGCTGGCGATTATTGAAAAGGGTGAGGCAAATCCGTCCATCGGCGTGCTGGGAAAAATCATGAGCGGGCTGCGCATTGAACTGCAGGATCTTACGCAGGCTCCTCAGAAAAGTGTCTATATGGTGGATATTGAAAAGCAGGAGCCTACAAAAAATGTAAAAGGGCAGTACCGGGTATGGACATGTTTTCCCATTGCGGATAATCGATCTGTCGAAATTTATCGAATCGATATTGAGCCGGGTGGAATATACGAAAGTGGTTCCCATGGAGAGCGGACGAAAGAATACATTACTATGATGAAAGGGCGATTATCCATTAAGCTGGAGGATAAGGTATACGTAGTTGAAAAGGAGCAGTTTTTCCGGTTTGAGTCGGATCAGCCCCATGTTTACCTGAACGAGGGAACGGAGAGAATCAGTTTTATTTCTTTTTTTGTTGTGTATTAATCATGGCATATGATTAATATGGAATGTTTAATATATTGGACAAAACAAAGAAATTGAGATGAAAAACATGATAAAAATGGTTGACAGTGCAGATTTTGTGTGATATATTGTATTCACAAAAGAACAGAGACAAAGACAAAGGTGTCAGTAATTCATAAGAATTATTGGCACTTTTTTTGTTGTTAAAGGAGGAGCGGAGCATGAAATTAAAAGACACAGGACTTACAAAGCAGGATATTAAGGATAAAGTAAGCAAATATATGATTGAAACTTATGAGCGTTTCGATTTCCTTGCAGAGACTGCAGAAGGAATGTATTTATATGATGAAGAGGGAACCCCGTATCTTGATTTTTACGCAGGTATTGCAGTAAATAATGCCGGCAGCCGTAACCCGAAGGTGGTTGCAGCGGTCAAAGATCAGGTAGATGATATCATGCATACATTTAACTATCCATATACAATTCCCCAGGCACTGCTGGCTGAAAAGGTTTGCGAGACGATTGGAATGGATAAGATCTTTTATCAGAATTCCGGTACAGAGGCAAACGAGGCTATGATTAAGATGGCCCGTAAATACGGAATTGAGAAATACGGTCCCAACAGATATCATATTGTAACAGCAAAAATGGGATTTCATGGAAGAACATTTGGTGCCATGTCTGCAACAGGTCAGCCGGGCAATGGATGTCAGGTTGGTTTCGGTCCTATGACATATGGATTTTCCTATGCACCATATAATGATCTGGAAGCATTTAAAAATGCCTGCACAGAAAATACAATTGCAATCATGATTGAGCCGGTACAGGGTGAAGGTGGTGTTCATCCTGCAACAATGGAATTTATGAAAGGTCTCCGCGAGTTCTGCGACGAAAAGGGAATGCTGCTTTTAATCGATGAAGTACAGACCGGATGGTGCAGAACAGGTGCCGTTATGTCTTATATGAATTATGGTATTAAGCCGGATATCGTATCTATGGCAAAAGGTTTAGGCGGTGGAATGCCGATTGGTGCGATCTGTGCAACAGAAGAGGTTGCAAAAGCATTTTCAGCCGGTTCCCATGGAACTACTTTCGGCGGACATCCGGTCAGCTGTGCAGCTGCACTGGCAGAGGTAAATGAACTTCTCGACAGAGATCTGGCAGGCAATGCAAAGAAAGTGGGAGACTATTTTGCAGCTAAATTAGAAACACTTCCACATGTTAAGGAAGTAAGACATCAGGGACTGCTGGTAGGTGTTGAATTTGATGATACCGTCAGTGGAGTGGATGTAAAACATGGTGCATTGGATAGAAAACTGCTGATCACAGCAATCGGAGCGCATACGATTCGTATGGTTCCGCCGCTTATCGTATCTGAAGAAGAATGCGATAAGGCATTTGAAATCCTGGATGAGACAGTAAAATCATTGTTATAAATATATGCATATATAAGGAATTCATCGGCAAGGGCGTCGCGAAAATTTTTCGTACGCCCTTATTCTATATATAATTTCAGAACAAAGGAAGTGAAGGTATGGAGCAATTTGTAATAACAATCGGATGTGAGTATGGCGCAAAGGGAAACGCGATTGGCAAAAAAATTGCAGAGGATCTTGGAATTCCGGTTTATAACCGTGAAACAGTAGATGCCATTATAGATGAGGTAGGAATCCCGCAGGACATTATGGATAAAGTAGAATCCGGTCTGACAATAGCAGGAAAAGGTGTGGAAGGACAGGAAAGAGGATCCTTCTCTAAGCTTTCCGATTTGACAGACCGTGCGATTCATGTACAAAAGCAGATTATCAGAAAACTGGCAGCCAGGGAGTCCTGTGTATTTATTGGGCGTTCAGCAGACTACATCTTAAAAGGACAGGAAAACCTTTTGTGTGTATTTATTTATGCACCGAATGAGGTGCGGGTGAAAAATGTCTGCGAAAGCCATAATTTATCAGAAAAAGATGCAAAATTGTTAATCTCCGAAAAAGATAAGCGATATCATATCAGGCATCTTGCATTTACCGGAAGCAACCGTGGTGACCGGCACAACAGGAATCTGCTTATCGACAGCAGTATGCTGGGAATTGACGGAACTGCAGAATACATCGAAATTTTAGCAAAAAAGCTGTTTGATCTGTAAGGAAGGGGATGGAAACATATGACTAAGAAAAAATCAGAATTTGACAAAGTATTTAGTGCATGGGACATCCTGGTAATTGCTTTTGGAGCGATGATCGGCTGGGGATGGGTGGTCTCTTCCGGAGGATGGATTGAAACCGGCGGTGTGATCGGTGCGGCTCTGGGATTTGTGATCGGCGGTATTATGATCTTCTTTGTCGGACTTACTTATGCAGAACTTACCGCTGCCATGCCCCAGTGTGGTGGCGAGCATGTATTTAGCTATCGTGCGATGGGATCAACCGGTTCTTTTGTATGTACCTGGGGTATTATTTTAGGATATGTGGGTGTTGCCTGTTTTGAGGCATGCGCATTTCCTACGATTCTTACATATTTGTGGCCGGGCTTTTTAAAAGGATATCTGTATACAGTTGCCGGATTTGACATCTATGCATCCTGGCTGGCAGTGGCGATTCTGGTAGCTTTTTTGATTACCGTGATTAATATTCTTGGTGCGAAAACAGCTGCAAGACTGCAGACGATTTTGACAGTTATCATCGGCGGTGCCGGAATTTTGCTGATCGTGGCATCTGTAATAAACGGCAGTGCAGATAACCTGAGTGGGCAGATGTTTGTTGGTTCCACCGGCGGTTCTATGATAAAAAGTGTACTTGCGGTAGCAGTGGTTACGCCATTTTATTTTATTGGTTTTGACGTTATTCCGCAGGCGGCAGAAGAAATCAATGTTCCGCTTAAAAAGATTGGTAAAATGTTAATTTTATCTGTTATCCTGGCAGTTGTATTTTATGCATTTGTAATTCTGGCAGTTGGTTATGTATTAGATGCAGATGCGATTGCTGCTTCTCAGTCAGGAACTGGTCTTGTAACAGCAGATGCCATGGCGAAAGCATTTAACACATCTGTGATGGCAAAAGTTATTATTGTTGGTGGTATGTGTGGTATAATCACATCATGGAATTCTTTTATGATCGGCGGCTCCAGAGCAATGTATTCCATGGCTGAATCCTATATGATTCCTCCGTTCTTCGCAAAGCTTCATCCAAAGCATAAGACCCCGATTAACTCTTTGTATCTCATCGGTGCGTTGACGATGATCGCACCGCTGGCAGGACGTAAAATGATGGTCTGGATTTGTGATGCAGGTAATTTTGGGTGTTGTGTTGCTTACTGCATGGTTTCCATTTCTTTCCTGATCCTCAGGAAAAAAGAGCCGGATATGCCAAGACCATATAAAGTTCCGGCATATAAATTTGTGGGAGCAATGGCGGTTCTGATGTCCGGCTTTATGGTACTGATGTATTGTATTCCCGGTTCCGGCGGCAATCTGGTATGGCAGGAATGGATCATGGTAGGCGGCTGGTCACTGCTTGGCGGTGTATTCTATGTGATCTGTAAGAGAAAATATAAAGAATACTTTGGTACACTGGTAGAGCTGATTTCCGATGAAGATGCGGCAACCTTGATGCCGGAAGCTGATGATGCAGAGCTTGATCTGGTTATCGATGAGGCCATTGAACGTGTTCTGTTAAGACTTGCAGCCTGACAGAAATGTTGTAAAAGGAGAAAAATAATGGGAAAAGAATTTATGTTTTCAATACCACAGGATATTGTTGTGGGAAAGGGAAGTCTGGCAAAGCTTCCTGAGATTGCGCAAAAGCTTGGCGGAACCCACGGTTTTATTATTTCGGGGCCGCACTTAAATAAAATGGGTATCGTGAAATCCTGTGCCGATGCGCTGGAGGGTGTGGGCATTCCGGTGGATGCCTATACAGAAACAGAAGGAAACCCTTCGGTGGAAACAGTGGATAAGGCAGCAGAAGCATTTAAGAAAAGCGGAGCAGATTTTATCGTTGCCTTGGGCGGCGGTTCTCCGATGGATGTTGCCAAAGCGGTTGGCGTAGTGGCAAAATATGGCGGAAGCATTACGGAGTACGAGGGCGGCGGGAAAGTGCCCGGAGATATTGTACCGCTCATTGCGATTCCTACAACAGCAGGTACCGGTTCGGAGGTGACTGCATTTTCCGTTATCACAGACCATAGCAGGAATTATAAATTAACGGTTTTCAGCTATAAAATGATTCCTTCTTATGCTATTCTGGATCCGGAGCTTCTCACAACCGCTCCTGTTTCAGTAGCAGCGGCGTGTGGAATCGATGCGATGGTGCATGCACTGGAAGCATATATTTCAAAGGCTGCTTCCCCGTTTACGGATGCTATGGCGGAAAAAGCGCTGGAGCTGATCGGAAAGAATATAAGAAGATATGTTGCTGACCGATCTGATGTTCAGGCGGCAGAAAATATGCTGACAGGTTCGCTGTTTGCGGGAATTGCATTTTCCTGGGCAAGACTTGGAGATGTACATGCAATGAGCCATCCGGTCAGTGCATTCTTCAATGTGCCTCTATAATGGTCTCATAAATTAAGACACTTTTTCGGACAGATTTTAATGAATCTGATATACTAAAATCAGTATGAAAGAGAGGATTCATTAACATGTCCAGACAAAGAAGAAATTTTAGTGCCAAATTTAAATCAGATCTTG
>JAXFBD010000074.1:0-2145 GCA_034118545.1 Blautia sp. | reverse complement strand
ATTATAAAATTCCGGATACGTAACCTTAAGAAGATTCACAAGAGGAAGCACATATTTCTCCGTCTCATCAATGTATGCCGCCATCCGTTCCCTGGGAAAGCCGGTGGCCATAGTGGAAATATTATGACAGCGGTCAAGTATCTTAACCACAATTGCATTTCTGCTGCAGGAGATGTTGCGGAAATACCGTTCCTTTGCCTGCTCTCTGCTCTCACCGGGAAAGATTCTGAAGGTCACCTCCGCAACTGTTTTCTGTATATTCTCATTTACCGGAAGTGCCTCCGGTTCCACCCCACAGTCCTCACAGACATCATGAAGCAGCACTGCCGCCAGAATATCATCCTCCTCAATTCCCAGCGCAAGAGCATGACATGCTGCTGTCAGAGGATGGTAAATATAAGGAACATGCTCTTTACCCTTCCTTGTCTGCCCCTCGTGGAATTTTCTCATTGCAGGCAAAGCTTTCAGTGTCTGATCAAATTTCCTGTCAGAAGCTGCTCTCATAACAAAGTTATACATATTCTCTTCCGAAAACATCCTATCGCGTAGCTCCCAGTGAAAAGTATTCATTGTACCTTCTCCTTTTTGGCATTGGTCATCGACTTCTTTTATTATCACATATTTTCACAGGAAATCAAATATACAAATCAACAAAAAACAGACTTTTTTTTATACAAATACTCTATTTTCACTGAATGGCAAAGAAAAAAGGGCTTCACAGCCCTTTTTTCTTAATTCCACTGATCAAAAAAGTCTTGCAGCGTTCTGCCTTCTTCCCGAGAATCCTTATCCTTATCCTCATCTTCGTCGTCCTCGCTGTCGCTCTCTTCTGAATCAGAGTCGTCCTTATCATCCTCTTCAACATTTGTATTCTTATCAAGTTTTACTGTAACAGTTTCTTCCTGATATCCATCACCTGAAGGAACCAGAATCGTAACATCCACCTCTTCACCCGGTGCATAATACTTCAGCATATCCACAAGCTGGTCAATAGAAGCAATGGACTTACCGTCAAATTCTGTAATAACCGCATTCTTCTTGATGCCGGCTTTTTCAGCTGCACCTCCTTCGGTTACTTCAGATACGAATACACCCTCCGGAATTCCGTAAACAGTGGAGCCTTCTTCGCTTACAGTGCTTCCCATGATGCCAAGAATACCATGCTCACTGTCATCCAGCTTCTCTCTGGGCTCTTCATTCATCAGATTTTCCAGAATGTCTTCCACATCGGAAATCGCGATGGCATAGCCCATTCCTTCAACCTCTGTAGATGCCAGCTTTGCAGAGTTGATTCCCACCAGCTCGCCGTCCATGTTCAAAAGAGCACCGCCGCTGTTGCCCGGGTTAATTGCAGCATCTGTCTGAATCAGATTTACACTTGTACGGGAATTTTCATCATCTGTTCTCATATTACCGGAATTGGAATCCATCATACGGTTCTTCGCACTTACGATACCTGTTGTAACAGACTGGCCGTAACCCATTGCATTACCGATTGCCACTACCTGCTCACCTACCTTAAGATCGTCGGAGCTGCCTATTTTGGCAATGGAGATGGCATCCAGAGTATCATCATCAATTTCCTCCAGTTTGACGGATACTACCGCCAGGTCTTTGTTCTGCTCAAATCCCTTTACTGCTGCCTCACAGGCTTCCCCGTCTGTAAATGCAACTGATAAGGTATCAGCATCTTCCACCACATGATAGTTTGTGACGATCAGAAGCTCATCATCATTCTTTCCGATGATAATACCGGAACCGCTGCCCTCTACTTCCCGCTCTTCGCTTTCGCCATATGGAGCAAATCCGTAATATCCAAAGGATCCGTAATATTCCTCAACCTCCTGTACAGATTTTGTTGTGATCGCCACTACTGATGGCATGGCTTCTTCGGCAATATCGGAAACATCCAGGCTTCCCTTTGCCTTCTCAGAGCTCTCTTCTTTTTCTTCGCTTTCAGAATCATCCGAATCTGATTTCTTAGTGAGGGTCAGTCTTGTTTCATCATTATCATCATTTATGGCTGCCTCCACATTTTTCGGAGAATTCAGATCATTAATCAGGCTGATGCCCTGGTAAGTTCCCACTGCCAATGTACCTGTAAGTAAAGTACATAATGCGATTTTTGTTTTTTTCATCATATAT
>JAXFBD010000073.1:0-3376 GCA_034118545.1 Blautia sp. | reverse complement strand
GAGACAGAGAGCCTGAAAGATCTCGGCGTGGTCATGACCCAGACCGCGCTTGACAGTTATGCGCTGGCCAACGGGTACGGGAAAACCACCAAAGCCATGTCGGAAGCCGAGAAGGTGGCCTTGCGGTATAAGTTCGTGCAGGATCAGCTGTCAGCGGCAAAATGGGACTTTGCGCGGACAAGTGACAGCTGGGCAAACCAGATTCGCGTCCTCAAACTGCAGTTTGAGTCTCTGAAGGCCGCGATTGGCCAGGGACTGATCAATGCGCTGACTCCGGTAATCAAGGTGATTAACACCATTATTGCCCGACTGGTAACGTTGGCGGATTATTTCCGGGCATTCACGTCTGCGCTGTTCGGCAATTCCGGAAGTGATGCTGCATCGTCTATGGCAGACAGCATGGCATCTGTGGCGAGTTCCGCAGGTGCTGCAGCTTCTAACATGGGAAAGACCGCCAGTGCCGCGGACAAGACCAAGAAAACCCTTGGTGCAACCGGGATCGATGAGCTGAATATTTTGAAAGCCCCGGAAGAATCTTCTGGATCCGGTGGGGATGCCGGCGGCGGTGGAGCGAGTATTGCTCCCATTGAGACGGGAGATATTTCTATCCCGGACATAGATACTTCTGGCGTAGAAAAGGCCGCAGAACGGATCAAGAGTGCGTTCGAAAAACTCCGAACATTCATGAAGGAAAACAAAAATGCGATTCTGGCAATAGTCGGAGGCCTTGCGGCTGGAATTGCAGCCTATTTTGCGGCTTCTAATTGGGATGTGATCGTTGCGGGAGTCATAAAAGCATTTAGTGGCCTGGGAAGAGGTATATTGACGGCGATAGGAAGCATTTCACCAGTAGCTGTAGCCATTGCCGCGGTGGTTGGTCTGGTTGTCGCAGGAATCATAGATCTTTGGAATACTTCCGATACATTTCGGGCGAATATGAAGCGGTGCTGGGAGATGGTTTCCGGCGCTGTAACAAACGCGTGGTCCATGATCTGGAATCGGGGATTAAAACCTTTGGGCGCGGCTCTTGCGGATTTGGCAAAAACTCTGTACGCGTTCTATGAAACCAGTGGATTAAAAAGTCTGTTTGAGGTTGTAATCACGGGGATTGCAGGTGTCGTAAGCTATGTTGGATCCGTATTAATAACCTCGTCGTCAACAGTGATTACACTGATCATGAATACAGTTACAGTTATCATTACATTGTTCACCGACTTGATCAATACAGTCATGTGGGTGGCCGAAAACTGGTCTGCCATCTGGAACAGTATCAGCTCGTTCTTTGTTGGATTGTGGAACAGCTTATGCGCATTGGTATCTGGTGCAGTAAAAAGCATATCTGGCGGAATCAATAATGCATGGAATGCCGTTTCGACCACAACAACGAAAACGTGGACTGCAATAAAAACATTCTTTACTCAGTGGTGGAATCAGGTGAATCTAATGATCCAGAATATTCTTCTACTGATCCAGAATGATATTCAGGCAGTATGGATGTCCATTCAGAATACCTGGACAAATGTGTGGACTGCAATCAGGGATTTCTTTGCACAGATTTGGGAATCCATAAAAGTGTTTGTCAGCACTACCATCGAAGAAATCCACACAAAGATTTCGACAGTGGTCGATGGTATTAAGAATGGTATTTCAGTTGCACTCGAGAATATCAAGACCAGTTGGACCAATACATGGCAGTCGTTAAAAGATACGACCGCTGATATCTTCGACAAGATCTGGTCCACAATCAAAGGCATCATTAATAGTATCATTGGTGGTATTGAAACGATGGTAAACTCCGTTATTTCCGGTATCAACAAGATGATAGAGGCGGTTAATGAGGTTGCAGATAAGATCCCTGGCATCGATGCAGAGTTTATCCCCAAGATTCCAAAACTGGACCTTCCGAGATTGGCACAAGGTGGTTTTGTCCGTGCAAATACACCGCAGCTTGCCATGATCGGTGACAACCGGCATTACGGTGAGATCGTGTCCCCGGAGGATAAAATGCAGGATATGGTCAATCGGGCAGTGGCAATGGCATCCCAGAGCAACGGCATGAGCGATCAGTATCTATTGATCATGATTGACCTGCTTAAGAAAATTATTGAGTTGATTGAGGCAATGGATCTGACTGTGACGATTGATATCCGGGAAGTGAAAAAGAGACTGGTGGAACTGGAAAAGAGATCCGGGCATACGATGAGGAAGGCGTAAGGAGGCGGAGAGATGGCATTTATTATGATAAACGAAAAAGAGTTTCCCGCCCCGGACGTCGGGGCAAATTTAATTGTGGCAACAAACACCAGTGATGGCAGAAACGCGCTGGGGGAGTTTATCGGCCAGAAAGTGGGCCGCGACCAGTACAAGGTGGACAGCCTTCAGTGGAAATTTCTTGACGCGGCCACGTGGTCAGCAATCCTTCGGGAGTTCAGTAGTTTTATTGTAACGGCAAGGATTCCGGACATGGTGAACGACCGCTTTATTACGATTTTGATGTATCCCGGAAACCGCACGGCAACGCCGATTTCATTTGATTCTGAAGGAAAGCCAACGATGTATCGGGATTGCAAGGTGAACCTGGTAGACTGTGGGGTGATCGAATGATTTCCATGCCGAATGACTATAAACAGTCGATGCATGACAACGCGAGGCAGAGGAACCAGTCTCATTTGCTGGTGACGATCGGCGTGATCAATCAGACTGCCCAGAAGGACGCGGCTGTTTCGGAATCACATGGTGTCAGCTACAGCTATTTGTCCAATAAAACAAGACTGCTCGATAACTACGATGTGGAGTATGAGTATGTGACGCTTGAGCAGGACTGGCATAAGCTGGACGGCACAATGCTGTTTCCGCCGCGTCCGGAAAATGCAGAATATCTGTTCAACGCCGGTGCAGTGTCTGAGAATATATTGGGTCCGATCTGCATCACATTTGGAAGCGCTTACGATATCCGAGGTCTGACCATTGATTTTGGCCGATGCTATCCAACAAGTTTTAGCATCTCAAACGGGAATAAAACGGTTACCTTTACGGATAACGATCAGAGCTATTGGACCACAGAAGAAATCTTCGACGATACGGAATATCTCCTGATCGCACCGATCACCATGGTAAATGGCGAGGGGAGACTCCGGATATACAAAATTTTGATGGGAATCGGAATCTCGTTTGAGAATAAAAAAGTAAAAAGCAGTTCGAAAACTGAGTACATGTCACCGATCATGGAAGAGCTTCCTGCTATTGATTTCACACTCACGATCGATAATAAAAACCGCATGTTCGACGTGGAAAACAAAGCAAGCGCGATCCACTATCTGGAAGTCGGCCAGGAGGTTGAGGTACGGTACGGATACGAGATCACGGACGGCGGATC
>JAXFBD010000072.1:0-2531 GCA_034118545.1 Blautia sp. | reverse complement strand
TGACAGAAGAAATGCCAGTTTTCAGGCTGATGGATTCTGAAGAAATCGAATTGCTGGTGCGCAAACTGCCAAGGGAAGTAGTGGAAGCGCACTTACAGGACGATACGGATACGATTCAAAAAATGTTTGCTATGCTTCCTGTAAAAAAAGAAGTCGATATCAAGGTGCTCAGTGCTGCATTCCATGCCATCTATTATGCGACGCTGCATAAAAAGGCAATTGGAGAGGATGCGTACGATCAGGCACTTCGCATGTTGATTTATGGTGTTGTAACGCAGATCATTTAAACAGTCCGGCAAATAGCCGGACTTATCATAACTCTTTATTTGACTATATAAATAAAATCAGTCAAACGAATTGCAAGGGGGGTGAACAACCATGATTCAGGTAGACCATCTAACGTTCAGTTATACAAAAAAACCATTTATTCAGGATATGAGCTTTTCGGTTTCCGAAGGAGAAATCTTCGGATTTTTATGAATCCATCGGTGTGAATTTTGAGTTTTCCACGATGTATGAAAAATTGTCTGCAAGAGAAAATCTTTGTTTCTTTTCCTCTCTCTATCATAAGCAGGCTCGTTCTGCCGATGAACTTTTGTCTATGGTAGGGCTGGAAAATGATGCGGACAAGCGGGTGTCAGACTATTCCAAAGGAATGAAAAGCCGATTGAATTTTATCAAAGCATTGCTCCATGATCCAAAGCTGCTGTTTCTGGATGAACCGACCAGTGGTCTTGATCCGACGAACAGCCGTCTGATGAAGAATATGATTCTGGCTGAAAAAAGCAGAGGGAAAACCATTCTTCTGACAACTCATAATATGCAGGATGCGACGGAGCTATGTGACCGGGTTGCTTTTATTGTCGGAGGACAGATTTTTGCTCTGGACAGTCCGCACAATCTGATTATGTCGAGAGGTGCTGCGAATGTAATTTACACATGGAATGACAATGGGGAGCAGACTGCAACTTGTCCTTTGTGTCAGATGTCAGAGGATAAACAGCTTCAGAGATTGATTGCTGAAAAACGGATCCAATCCATTCACAGCAGCGAACCGACACTTAACGATATTTTTATGGAGATCACCGGGAGGACGCTGGTATGAGATTCGGGAAACTATTATTATGGGATATGAAACTCCAGAAACGATATGGATTTTACCTGTTGTACGGCATTTTGACCGCCATTTATGTTGTACTGCTGCTTTCCCTGCCCCAGTCCTGGAAAGAACATGCTGCCGCAATGCTGATTTACTCGGATCCGGCGGCAATGGGACTTTTTTTCATGGGTGCAATTATTTTATTGGAGAAAAGTCAGAGAGTGACTTCCTTTTTCGCTGTTTCACCGATTCGGGTTTTGGAGTATGTGTGTTCTAAAGTGCTTTCCCTAAGCATGATTGCTCTGATCGTGGCGGCTGTATTGGCAATAGTGGCAAATCTTAGACCGTTATTACTTGTACTTATGGGGACATCTTTATCCAGTATCGTGTTCACTCTGTTGGTAATTATTATTGCAGCAAAGATCACAAGCTTAAATCAATTTATCCTTGCAACGGTACCGATAGAAATTATTGCTTTTATGCCTGCCGTTTTGCATTTGTTTGATATTACACCGGATTTTTTTGAGTTCTATCCCGGTAATGCTTGTATGGATTTGATTGCCGGAAGAACAGTATCAGGAATGGGATTGATTTTTACTATGGTTCTGATTGCCGTTTTGTTTTGGATTGCTTCCGGATGCGTATATAAGATGTGGCAAACCGAAGGAGATGTAAAGCTATGAGAGCAATTCGTCTTAGTTTTTTTCATATGTTGGAAATGGTTAAGCATGACAAAATGTTGTTTGCAGCGTTGTTATCTCCGGTACTTGCCGGAACAGCGATTCATTTTGGGGTACCTTTTGCTGAAAAAATGCTGATTCAAATGACTGGCTCGACGAAGGTTTTGTCTCCGTACTATAGCCTGTTTGATATTTTCTTTGCGTCCCTCACACTGGTAATGTTTTGTTTTATCTCTTCCATGGTTGTATTGGAAGAACGAGATGATCATATAGACCGGTATTTATTTATAACAGGGTTGGGACGGAGAGGGTATTTTATATCCCGCATGATACTTCCGGCAATTTTGGCGTTGGTGATAACAGTAATTCTGCTTCCGATGTTTGCGCTGATCAAATGGTCTGCTGCAGAAGTTTTATTGTTGTCCCTGACAAGCGGCTTGCAGGGAATTGTCCTCTCTCTTCTCATTGTGACGTTATCCTCCAATAAACTGGAGGGGATGGCGGTAACAAAACTATCTTCCTTAATAATGTTTGGTGCTGTTGTACCGTTCTTTGTTCCGGCACCGATTGACCTGTGCGCATTTTTTCTGCCTTCTTATTGGATGGGAAAGGCAGTGGTTGAAGGGAAACCAATTGTAATGTTGTTGTCTGTTTTGGTGGCAGTTATATGGATTCTGATTTTAAAAAGAAAGAACGACAGGAAGATGTAAATTTTCTGAAGGATTGTTTCAGTGTAAAACAGGTCTGTATCT
>JAXFBD010000071.1:0-9009 GCA_034118545.1 Blautia sp. | reverse complement strand
TTTCATGCGGGAGGAGCTGGGAACGGATGCCATTGCCGCTGTGCTTCCCTCATCCGCAGAAATCGCCGCGGCCGGTCTGCGTGGCCAGGAGCTTAACGTCCGTTTTGACGCTGTCCGCTCACTTGCCGAAAGCCTTCTGGCATAAAGGAGAATTTATGGAATACGAAACCATCACACATAATTTTGAACCGATTTACAATGAACACTCCCGGGTGCTGATCCTTGGAACCTTTCCTTCTGTCAAATCCCGGGAAAATAACTTTTATTACGGACATCCCCAGAACCGGTTCTGGAAGCTTCTTGGTGCATTGACAGAATCACCTGTTCCCACTTCAACAGAAGAAAAAAAGGCATTTCTGCTTCAGAACAGAATTGCCCTATGGGATGTGATTGCGCAATGTGAAATTATGGGTTCCAGCGACAGCTCGATCCGGAATGTAGTCCCCAACGATCTGACTCCCATTCTGAAAACAGCTCCCCATATTCAGATTTTTGCCAATGGGGGAAAAGCCTGGGAGCTTTATCAGAAGCATATGCTGCCTGTTACAGGCCGCCCCTGTATAAAACTGCCTTCCACCAGTCCGGCCAACGCCGCCTGGCAGCTGGAACGGCTGAAGGAAGGCTGGAGCGCGGTAAAAAATGCGCTCTGACTTTCATGTTAAATACATGCCAATTGCTTCAACGGTTTCTTCGTAATCCCGCCGCACATCCTTTAGAAGAACAAATGCTTTTTCGGGAATATCTTCTGCCGGATCTTCCAGCAAATCTGTCATTTTGTTCAGTGACTGACACAGCCTGGTAAAGCCAAGGTTGCCGCACACCTCTTTCAGTGTGGCTGCCGCCCGAAAGGCTTCTTCTCTTTTTCCTTCCTGAAGCCACAGACATAATTCTTCAAAGCTTCTGTCCTCCAGAAATTTAGCTGCATACTTCTTTATCAATCCGATACTGGGAAGCCGTCTGATTACATTTGAATAATCTCCCCCCACTTTTTGATAGAATTCTTCAATAGTCATGCTTTCTCTCCTGTCACATTCTCTGCAAAACTCTCTATTATATGTTCTTATTACAACAGAATTTTCCTTCTGTTGTAAATTACAATGCCAAAAACCAATGTGCGTTCCATCTGCCGCGCGTGAACGGCACCGCTTTCTGCCGTATAAATGCGGGTGGTACTTATATTGGAATGCCCCAGAATATCCGCCAGGCGGGACAGATCTTTTTCCAGCATATAATAAGTGCGGGCAAACAAATGCCTCAGATTGTGAGGGAATACTTTTCCCTCTTCCACACCTGCTGCCTCGCAGAGAGCTTTCATATCTCTCCAGATATTTGAACGGTCCAGAGGTTTTCCGGAACGGGTGGTAAATACAGCTCCTGCTGTCTTTCCCTGCTCTCTGAGATATTTTTTCATCATGGCACACAGCTTTCCCGGAAGAAAAATCATTCGTCTTTTTCCTTTGTTATCTATTTCCGCTCTGCCGGAAAGAACAGCCTTTACCGTAATAAATTTCAGTTCTGATACGCGGATTCCCGTAGCGCAGATAGTCTGAATCACCAGAGACAGCCGCTCATTGGCTCTGGCTTCTGCCGCATTTACCAGCCGTTTATACTCTTCTTTTGTCAGCTCTTTCCTCTCATCAAGAAACAGAGATTTCTGGATTCTCACAGGATTCACCGCAAGATTTTTCCATTCCGCAAATCTGAAAAAGCCGTTCACAGATGCAAGCATGGAATTCACCGTTGCAGCAGCATAATCCTTCAGAAGCTGTTTCTTCCATTCTATCATCTTCTCCTTTGTAAGGGATTCTCCCTTCATAAAATTCTGAAGCTGTCTCAGACCGTGAACATACTTCTGTACAGTAGCTGCACTTCGCTCCTTTTCCAGCAGATAATTTTCATATCCTATTATCAGTTCCGATGACACTATCCGTTTCTGTTGCGCCATATATCTTTTCCTCCTGTATTTCAGTAACAGTATTTTACCTAACAGGAAGAAATTTTATCCAAATCAGACTTTTTTATGTATGCGAAGCACTTTTTCATACATTGCAAACATTACAAACAATATAATAAACAAATACACCGGCAGAAGTTTTACGGATATCCCGTTTGCCAGGACTCCAAACAGCGGCGGCATGACCAGGATACCGATATAGGCAAATGCCATCTGTATTCCGATCATTGCCTGAGAATTTTCTTCCCCGAAGAGCTCCGGCGTGGAATGAATAATGCAGGGATATACCGGCGCACAGCCAAGTCCCACCAGGATAAGTCCCGCTATGGAAAAAAGCCTGCCAAAGGGGAACAGCATTGCACCCACTCCTGCCAGAATCAGCACCTCTCCCATCCGGATCAGTGTCTTATCTTTGAATTTTATGGTTAAAAAACCGTTCACGCCTCTTCCCACTGTAATGCCAATACAGAACATACTTGCCAGTCTGGCTGCTGTCTGAGAATCAATGCCTGTTTTTTCCAGAAGGAAGCTGCTTCCCCAGAGCATAGCTGTCTGTTCCAGTGCACAATAACAGAAAAATGCAGTCAGTATTTCCTTTGCTCCGGGCATTTTCAATATGTCAAAGGTGGAACGTGACTGCCGTGTATCATCTTTTTCCACAGATTCCGCTGAAGGCTTATTACTTTTCCACAGCGGCAGGCTTATAAACAGAATAACCGTCAAAATCACCTGCAAAATGGAAATATAACGGTATCCCATATTCCAGCCCTTCGCATTACCTATGGCATAGCTCATAAAATAAGGGCCGATGGCCGTTCCCACACCCCACATGCAGTGCAGCCAGCTCATATGTCTGCTGGCATAATGAATAGCCACATAATTATTCAGTGCAGCATCCACGCCGCCGGCTCCCAGACCATAGGGAACTGCCCACAGAATAAGCAGTCCAAAAGAATGACTGATGGAAAACCCAAACAAAGCCAGCGCCGTCATTGCCACTGAAACAGCAGTCACCTTCCCAGCTCCAAACCTTCTGGTCATTCTGTCGCTGAGGATGCTGGATACGATGGTTCCCAGCGCAATTGTCATGGAAATAATGCCCGCATAAGACAGGGGCACTCCGAACTCTGTATGCATAACAGGCCAGGCAGCTCCCAGAAGGGGATCCGGCAGACCCAGGCTTATAAATGCAAGATAAATTACCGGTAACAGAAAACCAACCACTTGTATTCCTCCCTTGTTTGTGATATCCCTTATATTATAATGAAATGTTTCCAGAAAACAAGAGATTTCTTCAGTTTTCAACACAATCCGTCACCCAAAAACATTGGAGATTCGCTACAAGGCTCACTTGCGATTACCTTGACCAGACTTTCACTGGCAAGCTGATAACAGCTTGCAGTACACACGACTTTCACCTGTTAGAGCGCGCCCATGGCGCGCAAACTAAAAAAGCAGCCACCATACAGTGACTGCTTTAAAAATAATTCTTATTTTACTGCTCCGTTTACAACACCATTGAGGATCTGCTTCTGACAGATAATATAGAAAATCAGGATCGGCAGCAATGCCAGTAAATAAGAAGCAAATGCCAGATTGTAATTTGTTCCGAACTGTGTCTGGAAAGTTAACTGTGCCAGCGGCAGTGTATTGGCACCGCTTCCGGACATGATTACCAGCGGAGTCATAACATCATTCCATGTTCCCAATGCTGTCAGAACAGCTACAGTTGCATGCATTGGCTTCATAATCGGGAAGATAATACTCCAATAAGTTTTCCAGGTGCTGGCGCCATCTACTCTTGCTGCCTCCTCCAGCGCAACAGGAATATTCGTCAGATAACCTGAATACAGGAGTACATTCATTGGCATATAAAATACAACATAACAGATAATAACACCAGCCACATTGGCAATATGCCATTCTGCTGTCTGTTTTACCAGCGGCATCATCAAAATTGCAAAAGGTACAAACATACCGCTGACAATGTAAAGGTATGAAAAATTGTAGAATTTACTTTTTGCCTTATTTCTTCCTATGGCATAGCCCACCATGGAATGCAGCAAAATGGAAATTACAACTGTAATCAGCGTAATCTTCACACTGTTAAAAAGAGAACGCCAGAAATCAGTAACCCGCATTGCCTCTGCAAAGTTTGACACACTCCAGTTTTTGGGCAGGGACAGTATTCCTGAGATGCTGTTTGTCATTTCACTAGGCTGTTTCAGAGCAATTACAATGGTCATATAAAGAGGGAATATTACCGTAATTACCGCCAGAATAATCAAAAGGACGGTAATGGGCCAGTTTACTTTTACTTTTCCTTTTGTTTTCATTATAACTGTTCCTCCTTCTTACCCATAAACGTCATCTGTGCCACTGAAATCGCAACAATCATGATAAAGAAGATTACCGCATTTGCACTCTGGAATCCAAACTGACCTCCGGACATACCATTGTTGTAAATCAGGTAGGAAATTGATTCTGTACTTTGTGCAGGACCTCCCTTTGTCAATGCCATAATCTGATCAAATACCATCAGAAAGTTTTTCATACAAAGCACCATATTAATTGTTACAAAAGGAAGGATCAACGGCAATGTCAGGCTTTTAAATTTTGCCCATCCTGTGGCACCGTCAATGGCACCGGCTTCATAAACATCCTCAGGAACTGTCTGAAGACCTGAAATATAAATAATGGTATTCATTGCCACTGCCTGCCATGCACATACGATCATAATTGCAACCCAGGCCCATTTTGTGCTGGCGAGCATACTGTTTCCGCTTCCTCCAAGCATTTTGCTCATTGCAGGAAGGATGTATGTAAAGAAATAATTGAAAATATATCCCACAACAAGTGCGCCAAGAATATTCGGTACAAAGTAAAGACCTCTCAGTGCGCTTTTGAATTTAATCTTGCTGTTCAGACCAAGTGCCAGAACCAGACTGACAACATTTACTACAACAGTAGAAGCAAGAGCAAGCTTAAATGTAAACAAGTACGATTTTCCCACACGTGCATCGCCAAACAGGTCAATATAATTTCTCAGGCCAACCCACTCGTAATCTCCATAGCCCTTAAAATTTGTAAAGCTGTAGATCACACCTTTGATCAGCGGCAGCGTATTAAAGCAGAAAAACAATATCAAAACCGGAACTGTCATCATCAAAAATGTCCGCTGCTGATTATTAATCTTTTTTCTGTTCATTTTTTCTTCCTTTCCAGCCAGGCTTTATTTTCCGGCTTCATATTTCTCAACCTTACGGATGATATCCCGGTTGTAGCGCACCCAGTCCTTGTCAAATTTTGCCAGGAATGCGTCCACATCCTGATTGATCAGAAATGTCTGAATCTGTGCATCTACTGACATTTCTGCAGGATAATAATGATCCTGATAATCGGCCATTTTTCCCTCTTCAATAAAGGATCGCATACCATCTACCTCAGATGCCAGATCAAATTCCTCATTCTTACAGGAAATGGCATTCTGGGCATCCAGATAAGACTGGACATTATCATGTTCCAGAAGAAAATCAATAACCTCATAGGCTGCATCTTTATTTTTACATTCCTCTGTCACACAGAACATAAGGTCAATACCGGAATTCAAAATGTTGTCCTCTGCTTTATCACATCCCGGCATAACAAAAGAATCAATATTCATTTCCGGATTTACAGATTTAATCTGAGGCACTGCATAACTTCCGATAGTGTACATTGCCGATTCTCCGTTTGCAAATGCTGTACACGCATCGTTATAACCATAGGCCATTGGATTATCCTGGCTGTACTGAACCAGCTCCAGCATTTTTTCGGCTGCTTCCCGGTAAGCATCTGTAAAAGAAGCTGAACCGGCATTTACCTGACGGCAGATATCTGACTCTGCAAGGTCAACGGCCAAAGCATTCCATGGTGCCAGACAAGTCCACGTATCCTTAAATCCAAAGTATAAGGGCTGAATTCCTTCTGATTTGATCTGCTCACAGAGAGCCAGCAATTCGTCCCATGTCTCCGGTATTTCCCATCCGTGTTCCTGGAACATATCACGATTGTACAAAATACCCGCTGCATTTGCCACGTATGGTACACCATATGTACCTTCTGTAGGAACATATTCCAGATTATCCAGCATATCAATATAAGCCGGTTTAATGGATTGAATTCCTTCATAATCTGATACGTCTGCCAGAATTCCGGCATCCACAAAGCCTGAGAAGTTTACATCCCCGCCAATTCCCAGAATATCCGGGTATTCTTCCCTGATAAACCTGGTTTTCATAATTGTCATTGCATCATTGGGAGATTCAATTCTCAGTTCAATGTCATCATGTGTGGCATTAAACTCCTCCTCAATTGCTTCAAATACACTGACTGCTTCCTGTTTGTACTGCACCAGTTCAATTACTGTTTTGCCGTTCTTTGCCTCCTTGCTGCCACAGGCAGTCAGCATACAAGAAGCGCCCAGAACAGGAACCAGAATTGTGCATAAGAGCTGTTTCCGTTTCTTCATTTTTTTCTCCTTTCTGTCCCAAACCTGTTTATTAGAAACCATGAATATTATAATACTCCTTTATGCGTCCAATAAATGGCTTATTTCACCATGTTTTATGTTAAAATGCAATTTTTTTATTTTTTTTGACAATAGAAATAGCATTTTGGCATATATAGGAATATAATAGTAAAAAATGCATTAATCATATTATTTTGATGCTTTTTCAGGGGGGGATTTTATGCAGAATTTAATTTTTTCGATTTTTCCAAATGAAACCTTTGTAGATCTTGGATTGTATCAGTTTGGATGGGAAAAATGCAAGCCTTCTCATGTTTTCGGTCCTGCCTCCAGAAACCATTATCTTTTTCATTATGTGCTGTCCGGTGCCGGAACATTATGGGCGGAAAATTCCCAGAAACAAAATCAGATTTTTCAGATAAAAAGCCATCAGGGATTTATGATATTTCCAAACCAAGTCACTACTTACATAGCTGATGATAAGCTTCCATGGGAATATATATGGCTGGAATTTGACGGTCTTCGTGTAAAAGAGGCCCTGGAAATTGCAGGTTTTTCCAGAAATCGACCTGTTTATCATGCTCATTCCAAGCATTTTCAGGAAGAAATGCAAAAAGAAATGATGTATATCACCCAACATAAAGATGCCTCCCCTCTGCACCTTATCGGACATCTTTATCTGTTTTTAGACTACCTTACACAGTCTTCCATATCCATAGTGCCTAATAACACCAGTAAGATACAGAATTTTTATCTGAAGGAAGCGATCAGTTTTGTGGAACAGAATTTTCAGAATGATATTTCCGTAGAAGACATTGCCGCCTTTTGCGGACTGAACCGAAGCTATTTTGGTAAAATATTTAAAAAAGCGGTAGGTAAAACTCCTCAGGAATTTCTTCTTACCTACCGCATGATCAAGGCAACAGAGCTTTTAAAGCTGACAAGGTTATCTATCGGCGATATCAGTAATGCCGTAGGATACAGTAATCAGCTTCATTTCTCCAGAGCCTTCAAAAAAATATATGGGCTTCCACCAAAAGAATGGCGCAGACAGAACCGTTCAGATATCCCCTGAATCATCAGATTTCAAAAAAAGTAGTGTCCAGCTCCGGATAGATCTTTTTCAGGGAAATTGCTCTTCCGGAACGATTCATGAAACAGTGAGAGCTGCTGGCCGTTGCCCGCACTTCCTGAGTTTCTTTATCATAAATCGTATACTCCAGGTTCATCTGCCGTCCATCATACTTGACTACCTTAGTGTCAATTACCACCGTTTCATCAAACCTTACCATGGAAATGTAGTTTACCGACTCGGACAAAAGCGGACAGATAATCTGCATCTGCTCCATCTGTTTATATCCCAGACCCATTTGTTCCATAATATCCATCCGGGCATCTTCCAGCCATTTAATATAGTTTGTCTGGTGAATCACCCCCATCTGGTCCGTTTCATAGTACCGGGTATGATGTTCATAGGGATGAAGCTCATATTTCGGTACTTCTCCATTTAAAGCAATTTCCTGTTTTCCCATGTTAATAATCTCCTTTCAGCTATGCCGTATATGATGTCTGATATCTTTTCTGAACCTGTTCCAGATTCTGCAGTATTCTTTTTTCTTCAACGGAAGGATTCCTCGGAACCTGAATCTGTACGATTACATATTCATCTCCGTAAAGTCCGGTGTTCTTCATTGATACGACTCCCTTATTTTTCAGTCGTATCTTACTGCCCGGCTGGATACCCGCCGGAACATTACATTCCACATTCCCGTAAAGAGTCTGTACAATGGCTTTTCCTCCCAGCACCGCCGTGGTATATGGAATACTTACATTTGTATAAATATCCTGACCCTTCCGGTTATAAACGGGGTTCTCCTGAATATGCACCTTTAGGAGAAGATCTCCCACAGTGCCATCCCTCATTCCGTTCTGACCTTTTCCTTTCAGACGGATACTCTGTCCTTCATCAATCCCCGCCGGAATATGCACCTGCAGCGTGCCTCCCGGAGAATTTTCCAGTCGTATTACTTTATCACATCCAAAGGCAGATTCCTCCAATGTGATGGCAATCTCTGCATGAAGGTCATTCTCCCTTTTCCCGCCGTCAGAAAAATGGCTGTAAAATCCGTCCTGAAATCCAAATCCGCCCCAATGACCAAAGTCTCTTTGACGTTCGAATCCCTTCTGCCCGCCAAACCCACTTCGACGTTCGAATCCGCCAAAATGTCCTCCGAACAGATCCGAGAAGAAATCATCCATATTTCCTTCGAAAGCTTCTCCTTCAAAGGCCTCCGCTCCGCCGGAATCATAAACTTTTCTCTTTTCCGGATCGCTTAGCACTTCATAGGCTTCTGTGATTTCCTTAAAACGAAGCTCCGCTTCCTTATTTCCCTGATTTGTATCAGGATGGTATTTTTTTGCCAGTTTTCTGTATGCTTTTTTTATCTCATTTTCATCTGCTCCCTTTTGCAAACCAAGGACTTCGTAATAATCTTTTTTTGCCATTTGGAATCATCTCCCTATATCCCAAAACAGGGATGCCTGT